>JBAVVF010000463.1:0-11063 GCA_049697155.1 Anaerolineales bacterium | reverse complement strand
CCACAGGACCGCGCTGACCTCCGATTCGATCTTCGCGCCGTTGTATTTGTAGCGGGCCGTCAGCAGGACTTCCCGGTCGGGTCCGTCGCCGCCGTATTTATAGGGATCATATAAAACGTAATCGCTGCCTTTTTTCTCTTTGACCAGCACAAAGTGGGTCTGGATGCCGGCCTGCTTGTTCCAGTCCACCTGCAAAATGACAGGTTTGCCGGCCGCGAGGGCCGCGTCGATCTGGGTGATGGGAGCGGGGAAGGCTTCACAGGGCTGCATGTCGCGGTAGGCGCAGTTGGGCCAGACGTACGGCAGAACGCTTGGAATGAAAAACGCCCCCTGGAAACCGCCCGCCTTCTTCATTTTTTCATTGACCGTCTCGGGGGTTTCGCTGTAGCCGATCCCGTTCAGCATCATCGTGACAGAGGTCAGGAGGCAGCCCCAGCCGCCGATGGTCTCTGACGAATTCCCAAGTTTAGTGTTCTTCCACTTGTCATCGTTCTGATAGAGGTTCTGGGTTTTGAACATTGCCATGCTCCTGTAAAGAGTCAGGGTGAAAATTAGGACTTAAGTACTGGGATGGAGCGATTTTACTCCAATTCGAAGACTTACAGGCGATGCTTTTGTACGTAAATTTCCCGCGCACAAAGTAAGGCGGGATGCCATCCCGCCTTACTTCACATATCTATCGAAGAACTCGATCGTGCGCTGCATGGCTGTGCTGAAGGAGTTCGAGATGTTGTGGTTATCGCCCTCGTACTTGTGAAACTCCACGTATTGGTTGGCCTGCAGCAGCTGATAAAACAGCAGCTCCGAAAATTCGAGCGGCACATCCTCATCGGCCGTGCCGTGATGGAGCTGGATGGGACCCGAAAGATCAGGAAGGTAGGAGTTCGCAGAGATCGAATTCCAGAACTCGGGGTTCTCCTCTGGAGAGCCATATTGATTGATCAGTGCAAGCCGCCAGGAACGCGGCGAGGGAGTTGGCGTGGTGACCGCGGCGGAGCCTCGGCGCCAGCGCGTCAGCATATCCGGGTACGAGGCCACGACGCCGGCCCAGATCACACCGGCCTTGATGTCGCTGGTCACGACCATCGAGCGCAGGGTAATATACCCGCCCATCGAGTGCCCCCACATCCCGATGCGGTTCGGATCCGCCTCCGGATAGCGCTTCACCGAAGCCACCGCGTTGAGCACATCCACGGTGTAACCGGGACTGCTGTAGGCTCCGCTCGGCTCGCCTTCGGAACGGTCATGACCGCGATAATCCGAACGGAACACAATGTAGCCGCTGCGCGCGATCAGATCCACGTAGGCGATGTATCGTTCCGTGGTACGGTAGACGCTGGGCGGGATGTAGCCGTGATTGAAGATGATGACCGGCCAGCCGGTCGGCGGTTTTTCGCCAAAGGGGACTGTCATCAGGGCGTAGATTTTCAACCCCTCGGAAAGATAGGAAACATAATAGCGGCTGTAGTTAACACCCGGGTCCAGCACATCCTCGATCACGATGTCGCTGCCGGGGTAGTCGCCCGCTCGCATGGCGTCGATCTGGAGCGGATGGGGCGTCGGCGTCGCGGTGGGAAGGGGAGCCGCGGTTGGGGTTTCCGTTGGCAGGAGCGCCGGCAGGGAAGCCGCTGTCGACGTAGGAACAATTCCCGGCGTGGGAAGCGCGGCGGGATTCCCGGCTCCGCATGCACTCAAAATCAATAAGACGAGCGAGACAAACCAGTAAAGATATTTGTTCTTCATCGCGTTTCTCTTCAGAATGGTTCGCGGCCCGTTTCCTTACCCGAGGGGAATTCAGTCGGTTTTGAGGTACTGGTCGAAGAACTCCACGGTACGCTGCATGGCTAGGCTGAAATAGTTCGAAATATTGTGATTGTCGCCATCGTAGGTGTAAAACTCCGCAAATTGATTGGCTGCAAGGAGCTCATTGTATAGTATTTCCGAGAACTCCCAGGGCACATCATGATCGGCCGTGCCGTGGTGAAGCTGGATCGGGCCGTTAAGATCATGTACGTAGCCGTTGGCGGAAATGGATTTCCAGAATTCCGGATTGGTTTCGGCGGAGCCATAGGCCTGCTCGAGCGAATACGTCCACGACCCCGGAGAGGCGGCGGTCGGGCGCGCGCCCGGGTTCCAGCGCGTGAAGAGGTCCGGGTAAGGTGCCACGACGCCAGCCCAGATCACGCCGGCCTTGATGTCGCCGGTAACGACCATCGAGCGCAGCGTGATGTATCCGCCCATGGAATGACCCCACATGCCAATCCGGTCGCGGTCTGCCTCGGGGTAACGCTTGACGGAGGCGACCGCGTTCAGCACGTCGATTGTGTAATTGGGCTGGGTATAAACGCCCCCGGCAGCTCCTTCCGACCGGTCGTGGCCGCGGTAATCTGATTTGAACACGATATAGCCGCTGCTTGCGATCTGATCCACGTAGGCGATATAGCGTTCCGTGGTGCGATAGACGTTCGGCGGGATGTAGCCGTGGTTGAAGATCACTACCGGCCAGCCGGTCGCCGGCTTCGGCCCGCTGGGGACGGTCAGCATGGCGTAGATCTTCAAGCCGTCGGAGAGATAGGAAACATAGTAGCGGCTGTAGTTGGCGCCCGGGTCGAGCACGGCTTCGATCACGATGTCGCTGCCGGTATAGGTGCGGGCCCGCAGGGCGTCGATCTGGAGCGGATGAGAGGCGGACGCGGCTTGCGCCGGAGGCTGCACCTGAAGTGCCGTCCCTGAGGAGGGTGAATCAACTGATGGTCTGCCGGGGAGGGAGTTGGGATCACTGGTCTCACAGGAGTTCGGGATCAACAAGGTACACAATAGGAACCAGGAATATATAGTTTTTTTCATGTCAAAGTTCTCTTGAAGCGCTAAAGTAGTTCCCCGATTCTAGCGCACAATCATTAGAGCAGTTTTAGTTTTCCAGGCTTCCTGCATACGTCGTGGTAGCTTCGAGGAAAACCTTTTGAACCACTGTCCCCTGCGGGGATAACCCCCTTTAGGGGTTAATAAAGACACTGAGAAAAACAAAAAACTCTGCGTCTCCGTGTCTCCGTGGTTAGCTCTTGGCCCTTTGCAGCAAACCTTATGTATAAACAATGCAGCCGCGTTCTTCAAGCTTCGCGATCCACTTCGGGATCGACAGTGATTTATTCCAGCGCAGGTCGAGCTTCTCCAGGTTGGGAAGCCTGGCCAGGCCGGATGGCAGCTCGCGCAGCTGATTTGCCCGCAGGTCGAGAAATCGAAGCCGCTTCAGCTTTCCAATGGAAGCGGGAATGGCTTTAATTCTGTTGTTTCGAAGGTCAAGGTCGGTCAGGCTTTTCAGATCTCCGAGGCTCTCTGGAAGCGACTCGATCCGGTTTCCCTCCAGCATCAGTTTCCTGAGATTTTTCAATCTGCCAATCGTTTTAGGCAGTGTTGTCAGCCGGTTGCTCATCACGTGCAGCTCCCGCAGCTTCGACAGCCGCCCGGTCGAAGCGGGCAGGGCTGCGAGCGGGTTATTGTAGAGTCTCAGCTCGATCAGGCTGACCAGGCGGCCGATCCCGTCGGGCAGGGAGGCGAGGTGATTGTCAGTAATGTTCAGATAGAGGAGACTTTTCAAGCTCCACAGCGACGCCGGAACCGAGCTTAATTTGTTGTTGCTGAGATAAAGGAACCTGAGCTGCGTTAGTCTCTCGAAGACGTCCGGCAGAGACCGCAAATGATTATGCCCCAGGTCGAGCATCCTCAGGTTGACAAGATTTCCGAGCTGCTTTGAGACGGACTTGAGACCGTTGTTCGCCAGATTTAACGTTTCCAGCTCCGACAACTGCCAAACGGACTTCGGCACTCTGCCCAGGCCCTTGTTATATAAATCCAGCGATTTGATGTCCTTAACTTGGGGTAACACTGTGCACTAACTTGTCGACAACTTCCGGACGGATTTTGTGACCAGCTCCTTCAAAACCTTTAGGTCGATATCCTCGAGTTTCCGGATGTACAGACAGCCCTTGCCGGTCTTGTACTTGCCCAGCTTTTTCATCAATACACTGTCAAAACCGCCCACCATATACAGCGTCAGGTTTTGCATGCGGGGGGCAAAACCTGCCAGGAACCAGTCTCCTTCGCGCCCGGAGTCATAGACGTAATGATAATCTCCAAACCCGATAATGCCCGCACCCCACATTTTTGGCTCGGCCCGGGTGACTTTTTTCATGATCTTCAGAAGCTGATAGCAGTCTTCACGCTCTCTTTCATCTCGAATCCCCTGTAGAAACTTGTCGACGCTGGTGCGATGGACCCGGGTCTTGATCTCTGCCATGTTCAACTCCTCTGAACGAAGTGGATCGGGCGTATGGGCGGCATTATACGTGGAGCCGAACTTTAGAGACATCCATCTAAAGTTGGATTTTAAAGAAACGCACCCTCGAAAATAAGTTTCGAGGGTGAGTGGTGTCTTCCTAGTCTGCTCAGGTCCCGGCTATTGTGCGCCGGGAGTATTGGTCGGCGTCGGTGAGGGGCCTGGCGTGGTAAGACTGACTTCCAGGGTGTAAGGCTTGCTCGTGTTTCCAAGGATGCTGGCAAGAGTGATGAAGTGATCTCCGCCGGTGGTAATGGTGGTGGTCCAGGTCGGAGTGCCGTCCAATGTCTTGAGTACGAGCCCGGAGGGACCGTTCACTCCAACAGCAACTTCATTGGCCGTCGCCGTAAGCCTGATGGTCAGGACCTGTCCCTGACCGGCGTTGATCACGTACTGAACGGGTTGATTGGGATTGACAACCCCGACCCGCGCCGTGGTGGTCTGACCCGCGTCGAAGATGATCCGCATGGGCGGAGTCGAGGTGGCCGTCGCGGTCGCGGCGGGTGGGACGGCTGTCACACCCAGCGAGCCGGCCGAGTTCAATGGAACCTTGACCTGAGTTCCGACCGCCAGACCGACCGGGTTCACCAGCTGCAGGACGACCTGATCGGCGTTATATCTCTGCGCGATGGACGTCCACGTATCGCCGCTCTGCACGGTATGGAAGGTGATGCAGGGCGGGCCATAGACCCGTCCCGCGCTGCCGATGCGCGGCACGGTGACGATCATCGAAGGCAGGATGAAATCCGGGTCGGCGATCTGCGGATTGGCGTTGCGCAGCTCGTCGAAGGTCGCGCCGTAGCAGCGCCCGATCTGGATCAGCCATTCGCCGACCGCCACCTGGTGCTGGATGGTACTGCCCGGCGCCAAATTGGAGGAAGGGGCGACAGTGGCTGTCACGATGCTGCTCTGGGTCTGTGTGGCTGCGGCGTTCAGATTCGCGATCGTGACCGTCGCGGCTGCGGAGGTCTGTCCGCCGCCCGAAGCGGTCGCGCTGTTGATCAGACTGGTCGCGCTCATGTCCGCCTGGCTGATGAGATACGGGAAGGAGCAGTTCAGGCTCTGGCTGGGAGACAGAGTCGTTGCGGCGGGGCCGCAGTTGACCGGCGCGCCGAGCTTGTTGTCGCTGATCGTGAACTGCGTTGGTCCAATGGGAAGGGTCCCGGTATTGGTAATGACATAGGTATAGGTGATCGTCTGCCCGACCTGGCCGTAGGTCTGCGAGCTGGCCGTTTTGGTCAGGGCCAGAACGTTGACCGGCGCGGCCGCGGCCTTCGTTAACGTGACCCCGGACTGGTTGGAGTTAATCCCGCCGACATTTGCGATGGCCAGGCTCGTCACGGAACCGGTATTGAAATCCGCCTGGGTAACCTTGTAAGAGGATGTACACGTGATCGTTTCGTTGAGGTCGAGGTATATGTCCCGGTTGCCAACCGTGTTGACCTCCGGGCACTGGACCAGCCTGGGAGCATCTGCCACAATGACCGGGCCGGCCAGAGCCGCAGTCCCCGTGTTCGTAACGACATAGTTGTAATTGATGGTTTCGTCGACCCGGCTGAACGTGGTTGCCCCATTCTGGGCCTGGACGGTCAGCCGCACGACCGGCGTATCCGCCACCGCGGCATTCGGCTGTCCAAACAGACTGCACGCAGACAGTCCTAGCATAAAGATCGATGATAGCGAAATGCGAATGATCTTGTTCATGCACGTATCCTTTTCCTGATCTTGCCTCACCGGGAATTTCGTCGGCGCGGCTCGAAACAAACGGACCCCGTCAATGAATTGCTAAATTAGTATAGCATTAAGACAGCCAAATTAAGACGTGAATTTGTCCATCCATGTAGTTTAACGATGGGAAAAAGGTACTGATATAGTCGGTTCTCCCGTTTTGGGCGGCTGCTGCGTGCTTGGCGCAGCGTACAACGTGTACAAGGATTCTTTGCCACGGATTTACACGGATTTCACGAATTTTTTAGAACGATCCGTGTGAATCCGTGACATCCGTGGCTGAGGGCTTTCCCGTCAAAAACGGTAGAGCCATATAGTCTTAAACACCGAAAACTAGGGGTTTTGTTCCAACTTTTTCTTGAGAAGTGCGAGGGAACTGTCCATCGCCCGGTTCCCGATCAGCGGATAGGTCAAAAACGGAAGAAAAACGCCACAACCGGATTATAGAGAAAGGGGATAGGGGATAGGGGTTAGGGCAGTTTCTGGTTGAACCGGATCAGCTTCCAGTTGTTGAATTCCGGCTGGTAGGTAATTTCCGTGATGCCGCACAGGTCGACATAAAAGTTCCCGCGTTTGTAGACCGGGATGCCCACGATGTAGCACATCAGCTGGCGGATCAATCCTTCATGGGTGACGAAGAGGATGTTTTCGCCCGGGTGTGCCTGGCGCTTTTCCTCGAGGAAGCCGGAAATCCGGCGGCAGGCTTCCTCGCCCGTCTCGCCGCCCGGGAAGCGGAAGTCGGCCGTGCGCTCGGTATAGGCCTTCCAGAACTCCGGGTATCTCTCCTGGATTTCCTCGTCACTCAAGGGATCGAGATCACCGCTGTCAAGCTCGTTCAGCCGCGCGTCCGTGATGGGTGTGATGCCGAGCTGCGCCGCGACGTGCTCGATGGTCTGTCCCGTCCGCCGGTACGCGCTGACATAGATGGCTGTAATCTGTTTATCGCACAGGTACGGCCACAGTTGGCGGGACTGCTCCCATCCCCTCTCGCTGAGTGGCTGGTCCTGGTGGCGCAGGTGCGGATTGTAGAAGTCTCCCTTTTCCTTCTCGGCGTGGCGGAGAATGTAGACGGTTGGCATTGAAGTGCATCCTTGGCTGTGATTGCAGCCAGTATAAAGGAAATTCACAAAAAGGAGCGCCACGCTTGGCGTGGGTCTTCGCGAAGCACCCTGCAAGGTTTGACCCCGCCAGGATACGACCGCAGATCTCCGATGTAAGCGATTTGGTGGGACTACAGTCAATTTGCGGGCTGCAATGTCCAATGGCGAGCGTGCAATGTCAAATGGGGGCATGCAAACTCGAATTGTATGGATGCAATCTCAATTCGCGGGGGCGCGCAGTCAAAGCGCGGGGGCGCGAACTCAATGCGCGCAGGCGGAAAATGCCGGTTTTCTGCAAAAACGGTCGAATCCTGGGTAGAAAAACCCCTCAGGGGCGGAAAAGGCCAATCGACAGGATCCGCTCCCGGCTGCGCGTGAACCGGGCTGCTTTCCTCTTTCCTCTCTCTTCTTTCCTCTCACCTGACATGATATAATCTCGAACTATGAAACAGCACCTCCACCTTCACGCCGCTGCCGCATTCGCTACGCTCGCTACAAGCGCAGCCCAGGCTCTGGGACTGCTCTGCGAACCTGTCACGGCTTGAGACTGAACGTTATCCTTCCAGTCCCGAATCTGCACAGGTTCGGGACTTTTTGTTACAAGGTGACAGTCACCACCTCATGCTCACGCCGCCGTCCCCGGCGGCGCTAGCAACCATCTGCACATAGTGATTAAGTGTACGTTTGCCTGTCATGCCTGCGCCGAGACGGCGCAGGGAGCATACAGGTGACTGTCACCTCTCAGCTTGGTATAATTCCAAAATTCAATCTTCTTGGAGCTCGAATGACCAAAAAACTGACCGGGAATGAGATTCGCCAGACCTTCATAGATTTCTTCGTCGAGCACAGGCACACGGTGGTGCCGTCCATGTCGCTGGTGCCGGGCGGGGACGCGACCCTGCTCTTCACCAACTCGGGGATGGTGCAGTTCAAGGATGTGTTCCTCGGCACCGACAAGCGTCCCTACACGCGGGCCGTCAACTCACAGAAGTGCATGCGCGTGGCCGGCAAGCACAACGACCTCGACGACGTGGGACGCGACGATACGCATCACACGTTCTTCGAGATGCTCGGCAACTGGTCGTTCGGCGATTACTACAAAACCGAAGCCATTGCCTGGTCCTGGCAGCTACTCACAGACGTGTGGGGTCTGCCGAAAGACAGGCTGTATGCCACCTGTTTCCAGGACGACAAGGGCAATATCCCGCGGGATGACGAAGCTGCGGATATCTGGAAGCAGCAGCCGGGCTTCGACCCGTCGCACGTCCTGTTCTTCGGGCGCAAGGAGAACTTCTGGCAGATGGCCGAGACCGGCCCCTGCGGGCCATGCTCGGAGATCCATATCGACCGCGGCCCGGAATTCTGCGGCATGCAGGGCATACCCGGGCATGTCTGCGCCGTCAACACCGACTGCGGACGCTTCCTCGAGCTGTGGAACAACGTTTTCATCCAATACAACCTCTTCGACGACGGCCGCCTGGAGCCCCTGCCTTCCAAACATGTGGACACCGGCATGGGCTTCGAACGCATCGTCTCTGTGCTGCAGGGCGTCGACTCAAACTATAAGACCGATCTCTTCGCCGGGGTAATGGACGTGCTTTCGTCGCTGACCGGCGTATCCCGTGAGAAAATGTATCAGGACTTCACCCCGTACCGGGTCATCGCCGATCATGTCCGTTCGGCGGCCTTCCTGATCGCGGACGGCGTAGTGCCCGGCAACGTCGGACGCAACTACGTGGCGCGCATGATCATCCGCCGGGCGGCCCGCTTCGGAACAAAGGTCGGGCTGCACGAACCATTCCTGGCCAAGGCGGCCGAGGCTGTGATCGAGGAATACGGCGGCTTTTACCCGGAGCTTGTGAAGAGCCGCGGCGCGATCCTGGACAATCTGACCCGCGAGGAGATCCGCTTCGCGCGGACCGTCGAGTCGGGTACGGCCCATCTGGAGAATCTGCTCTCGGAGCTGCGCGCCGAAAATGAGCGCGCTGAGCGGAGTGAGCCGTCAGGCGAAAGCAGACGAAGCGCCGTCCTCGACGGTCAGCGCGCCTTCGACCTGTATGCCACGTTTGGTCTGCCCTTCGAGATCGCGCGTGACATCGCCCGCGAACAAAACCTCGATATCGACGAGGCGGGCTTCCGCGCCGCAATGGGCGAGCACCGTCTGGCTTCCGGCGGCGGCAAAGCGATGGGCAAAATTGGCGGTGAAGATGCCGAGTTCTTCGCGGGTATTTTGAGAGACCTGCAGAAGAAAAAGAAACTTGGTGAACATGGCGTTGAATACGACCCGTACACCAGCCCGCGCCTCGAAGGGGAGGTGCTGGCGCTGGTTGTCGGTGGACAATCTGTGGACTCCGCTTCCTTCGGCGACGAGGTGGCAGTGATCCTGCCCAAGACCGGCTTCTACATCGAGTCCGGCGGACAGGTGGACGACATGGGTTACATCAAATCTCTCGCCGGAGGCTGGGAGATCGAGGTCAACTCGATGCGCCGCGCCTCGGCCGGCGTGATTGTCCACGTGGGCGAGGTCATTTCAGGGCAGCCGAAGGTTGGCGACATCGCGCTTGCCGAAGTGGATGTACAGCGCCGTCACGACATCATGCGCAACCACACGGCGACACATCTGATGCATGCCGCGCTGCACAAAGTGCTGGGAGAACATGCCCGCCAGGCAGGCTCCCTGGTTGCGCCGGATCGTCTGCGCTTCGACTTCAACCATCCCGAAGCGATGACCCCCGAGCAGATCGAGCGGGTCGAGCGGCTCGTCAACGAGGCGGTTGCGGCCGACATGGAGGTCGTCCCCAAGCTGAAGGCCCGCGAAGATGCGATCGCCGAGGGCGCCATGGCTCTCTTCGGCGAGAAGTACGGCGAGACCGTGCGGACGGTCACCATCACCCTGCCATCGGATGTCGCTGCTCTCGAAGTGGATGAGATCATTGCTCACCCGACGGCTGTCATGGAAAAATTGCCGAAATACTCCTACGAGCTTTGCGGCGGCACGCACCTCGAGCGGACCTCCGACGTGGGCGCGTTCATCATCGTGAGTGAGGGCTCGGCCGCGGCGGGTGTGCGCCGCATCGAAGCCGTGACCGGGCGCGGGGCCTATGACCTGATCGCCCACCGCTTCAAGCTGCTCAAACAGACTGCGGCAGCTTTGAAGACCTCCCTCGAGGAAGTGCCCTTCAAAGTCGAGAGCCTGCAGGACGAAGTTGCGGACCTGAAGAAGGAACTTGCAACCCTCCGCACAGACGCGGCTCTTTCCTCTTTCGTCTCGCAACTAAATAACGTTCAGGTTGTGAAGGATGTCAGCGTGCTGGCGCTGGAAATCCCGAATTCGAATGCGGATACCCTGCGCACCCTGGCCGACAAGTTCCGCGAGAAATACCCGAAGAACGGGGTCGCCCTCCTGACCTCCGGCGGGACGGTCATCGCGGTGGTGACGGAGGACCTCGTCAAGCGCGGACTCAAGGCGGGCGATCTCATCAGCTCCATCGGCGGGCGCGGCGGCGGACGCCCCAACCTGGCGCAGGGCAGCCTGCCAGACCCGGCCCTGGCGAACGAGGCCTTGGATAAAGTAGCAAGAACAGTGACAGAGAAATTGAAATAGAAGACGAACCTGTCCACATCGAGGCTATCAGCATGCGCGCTTTCCTTTCCAGATTGTCCCTGAACGAAAGAGCCATCCCCTTTGCCCTTTTGTTCATTATTGTTGTCTCGTTCGGACTCCTCATCCCCTGGCTGGGTTTTTATTGGGATGATTGGCCCGTGATCTATATGACCGAAACCGAGGGGGCGGCCGGCTTCTGGGATTTTTACCAGTACGACCGTCCCATTTCAGCCTGGACCTACAGTGTGTTTGCTCCGATCCTGGGCACTCATCCATTGGGATGGCACATTTTCAC
>JBAVVF010000462.1:0-5588 GCA_049697155.1 Anaerolineales bacterium | reverse complement strand
CAAACTATCAAACTACTGAACTAACAACCTCCACATCGTCAGCGGCTCATCGAATCCCTTCAGGTTCCCGGTAAAGCGGCTCAGCGAATTCCGCCGGGCAGTCTGCGCGAGAAAATCCTGGACCCCGGGGTCATCGTGGATCGCCTCGGACAGGACCAGCTCGCCGCCCTGCGAGAAGCCGGGCAACCGCGCCGCAATGTTGACCGTTGAGCCGAAATAGTCCAGGCGCTCGTTCATGTTGACGACGATGCACGGTCCTTTGTGAATACCGACCTTGAGCCAGAGCATCGGCTCGCCGCGTTCGGTAATTTTGGTCTGAGCGTTCCAGACCGCCCGCAGGGCTGCGACCGGATTGCGGAAGACGGCCATGACCGAGTCGCCCATGGTCTTGACGATCGCGCCGCCCTCGGAGGCAACCGCCTTTTCCAGCACCTCGAAGTGCTCGCGCACGCGCCCAAAGGCCGACGCATCTCCGATGCTGCGGTACAGGCGGGTCGAGTCGCGCAGGTCGGTGAACATCAGGGTGACGGAGCCGATGGAGATCTCCTCGCCCGGCCGGACAACCTCGCTCGCGAACAGGTCGCGGAAGGCCTGCAGGGCAGTCACGTCCGCGGCGGTCGCGGCCTGGTCGCTCCAGGCCGTGCGCTCGAGCTGAAAGGTAAGAGGCGCGTCGGTGGCGTTGATCAGGTGGAGGGTCGGCTGCAGCGAGACGTGCTCCTGCTCGGGCGGCCATCCGAAGGAGGTCACGCGCAGGTTCGACTGGGGCAGCCCCTCCGGCTCCGCCAGGAGGGCCAGCGAGCCTGCCACGTTCGAAGCGCGCAGGCTATAGCGTCCCGGCTCGAGCTGCATGCTGACCGGCAGCGAACGCAGCGGCGAGATTTTCTGCGCCATGACCACGTGCGGCTGCAGCTGCGGACTCCCCACACAGAACGCGACCTCGAATTCCACGTCCCGCACCGACGGGTTCGGACGGAAGATCACTTCGATGTTGTGATCGAAGTTCACGCGGAAATCGATCTGGCAGGTATCACAATGTGACTGCCCGGACACGTTCCCGAGGCTGGTGTGACGTTCCGTCCGGCCCCGGCAGGAGGGACAGAGCAGGTCCCACCACATATCGAGGATGCCGGCACGGGTCGCCCGCAGGAACATCTCGAGCACGGCCTGCCGGTCCATGCCCCAGCGGTCGGCCAGCGCGTACGGCCGGATGCGCTGGATGGACAACTCATCGGCGCGCTCCAGGAAATCCTCGAGACGCGCCACCAGCGCCGGATCGGTCCCCTGCCGGATGACCGTCTCACTCAGCGACCGGAAGCGGGCGCGGC
This sequence comes from Anaerolineales bacterium, assembly GCA_049697155.1. Lineage (GTDB taxonomy): Bacteria > Chloroflexota > Anaerolineae > Anaerolineales > Villigracilaceae > Defluviilinea. The sequence continues at coordinate 4,263 of JBAVVF010000462.1, read as the reverse complement.
CCCGTGAGCCGAGTCCGCGGCGCGAGGAGGTCCCGGTCACGGCTCCCGGCTCGTTCGCGATGTCATCATAAAGACGAAAGGCCTTCTCGAACCTTCTTTTCGCAATGACCCCGATCACAAATGGAATGGTCAACTGGGCAAGCAGGTTATTCGTCTTGATCCAGGTCTGATAGCGGATACATGTACCACCTTCCGGCTGTGGGTCGAAGTTGGCCTGGACGCGCATCTCGCTGATCGGGCCCCTGCTGTACGTCCTCAGGATGCCGAACGAATAGGGATAGGTCCATTCGAAAGGCTCCTCCTCCCACTCCACCCGGAGGATCGGGAGTTTCATCCGCACATGTTTGGTGCCCTTTACATTGTCAAGCATCTCGACCTCCGGCTGACCGGTATCGCGGTTGAAGCGATTTGTATCCGCCGCGAACGGCCAGAGCGCCTGAGGCGAGGAGCGCAGGTTCCATTGCCAGGAGAAAGAGAATTCTTGGGCCATTCTGAATAGATGCTGAGTACCGGCTGAATTTTACGGTCAGGTTCATTACGGAACCGTGGAGTTTTTCACCGCGAAGCACGCAAAGGGCGCCAAGAAGCGTTAAGACCTTCGCGCACTTTGCGGTGAAGCCCGTTAACAAGGCCTTAACGCCGGTAAAAATGTCTTATGGTATAGTTTGTTAACAAACCATGCCTGAATCCATCCTCGTCGTGGAAGACGAACCGGCCCTGCGGGACACATTGTCCTACAACCTGAAGAAGGACGGCTTTGCCGTGGAAGCGGTCGGCGATGGGCGCTCGGCGCTGGAATCGGCCCGGCGGTTGAAGCCCGATCTGATCGTCCTCGACCTGATGCTGCCGGAGATCGACGGCTTCGAGGTCTGCCGCATCCTGCGCAGGGAGATGATCACGCCCATCCTGATGCTCACCGCCCGCGACGACGAGATCGACCGCGTCGTCGGTCTCGAGGTGGGTGCAGACGATTACCTGACCAAGCCCTTCTCGATGCGCGAGCTGATGGCCCGCGTCAAGGCTCAGCTGCGGCGCTCACGCCTGCTGCGGGAGGAACTTGGCAAATCCGAGGCAGAAGAGACCCGGCAGGAAAAATTGACCTTCGGGAACCTTGTGGTCAATCTCACCCGCCGCGAAGTGATCCTGGACGACGAGCCGCTGGCCCTCAAGCCGCAGGAGTATGACTTGCTGCTCTTCTTCGCCCAGCACAAGGGACAAATGCTTTCGCGCGAGTTCATCCTCGAGCGCGTCTGGGGCTGGGACTTCGTCGGGGACAGCCGCACCGTCGACGTGCATGTCCGCTGGCTGCGACAAAAGATCGAAGCTGATCCGGGCAAGCCGACCCGCATTGTGACTGTGAGAGGCGGGGGCTACCGGTTTGAAGGATGAGGCTAACAGCTATTAGCTGTTGGCTATTAGCTGTTAGCGGTATGAATCCAAGATGAACTACCCTTTTGTTCTTGCGCTTATTCTTCTCATTCTGGCCGCGTGGTACGCCTGGCGATATTACAAACTGCGCCGTGACGTTGACCGGTATGCCGGCCAGGTCCGCGCCCGGGAAGCCAACACCGATAGCAGGCAGCTTGACAATCTTGCCAGCGCGGTCACATCCCTGATCTCAACATTCGACCTGCAATATTCAGCCCTGGACTCGGAACGTTCGCGCCTGGCCACCCTCCTCGACCAGATCACGGACGGTGTGCTGATCGCGGATGCGGACGGGCTGATCCAGCTGGCCAACCCGGCCGCCGGCCGGCTCTTTCAATTCAGCGATCCCGTTCGCCACAGCATCGCCGAAGTTGTGCGCAATCACAAGCTGGTCGAAGCCTGGCGGCGCTGCCAGCAGACGCGCCAGATGCAAAGCGAGTCGGTCGAAGTGCCGGCCCGTCATCAGTTTCTCCAGCTGGTCGTCATCCCCGACCAGCATACCAGCGGCAGCCTCCTGCTGGTCCAGGACCTGACCCGCCTGCGCCGCCTCGAAACCGTCCGGCGAGACTTCGTCAGCAACCTTTCCCACGAGCTGCGCACCCCCCTGGCCTCGCTGAGAGCCCTGGCCGAGACCCTCCAGGAGGGCGCCCTGGACGATCCTCCGGCCGCGCGGCGTTTCATCGACCAGATCCAGATCGAGGTGGATGCGCTGACCCAGATGGCCAACGAGCTGCTCGAGCTTTCGAAGATCGAATCGGGGCGTTTCGCCCTGGACCGCTCACCGGTCGCGCCCTGCGACCTGCTGAATTCTGCCTGCCGGCGCATGCAGGTCCAGGCCGAGCGGGCAGAGATCAGCCTGCGGGTCAAAGGCGCGCAGGACCTGCCGCCGGTCCAGGTCGATTCACAGCGGCTGGAGCAGGTCCTAGTCAACCTGATTCACAACGCGGTCAAGTTCACGCGCCCGGGCGGCGAGGTCGTTCTTCGGGCGGAAGCCACTGGCGGCGAAATCCGGTTTGCCGTGCAGGATACGGGGGTCGGCATCCCGGCCGAGGAACTCGCGCGCATCTTCGAGCGCTTCTACCGGGTCGACAAATCCCGGACCGGCAGCGGGACAGGGCTGGGGCTCTCGATCGCGAAGCATATCGTCGAGGCGCACGGGGGAAAGGTTTGGGTGGAAAGCATCGAGGGGCAGGGCAGCACGTTTTTCTTCTCCATCCCAGCCGAATAACAATTGCATTTCTGTTTCCCAATCGGGATTGCATTTTTGTTTTGTGTTGGTAAACTCCCTGTAAAGCACGGTTTTTCGACTCCGTGCTATCCTAGGCGCATGGAAATGTTTTTGATTACAGTGGTGACTGCGTTGCTGACGGTCATGATTGTAGATACGGGACAGAAGCGGCGTGCCTTCCTGTGCCAGCAGGACGAGGATACAAAGCGTCACTGAACGTATCGGGAAACATTTCGTTCTCCTCCTTTGCCAAGGATCTGGACTCCTCCCAGATCCTTGTGCTTTAAATAGGCCCCCTGCAAACCTGCAAAACCTCATCACGGAGACACTGAGTCACAGAGTTTTTCTCAGTGTCTCTGTGGTTTAAAAGCTCGTATTTACCCTGCGGTTTAGCATAAGGTGGATATTTAACAAGATGTTAACCTGTTCTTCTCCTGACCTTAAAACCCGCCTGATAAGATGACCCTATGAAAACACCAGGAGAAGAAAAAATAATGTCTAAATTCGTTCGTTCGTTTATGTTCGGCGTTATTGCGATGAGCTTTGTGCTCGCAGCCTGTGCGCCCGCCACGACTCAGGCCCCCGCCCCGACCGACGCGCCCCCGGCGACAGAAGCTATGCCTGTCACGGGTTCCGACCCCACTGCGACGGAAGCTCCGGTTGAGGATGCCCTGGCCATGTACGCCCCGGACGCCGTTTCGGGCGACATCGTCACCGCCGGTTCCTCGACCGTTTTCCCGCTCTCCGAGCGCATGAAACAGCGCTTCGAAGAGGAAGGCTTCAGCGGCAATCTGACCATTGACTCGATCGGTTCGGGCGCCGGCCTGGAGCGCTTCTGCGTGGCCGGTGAAACCGATATTGCCAACGCCTCCCGCAAGATCAAGGATAGCGAAGTGGAATCCTGCGCCGGGATCGGCCGCACCGTGGCCGAATTCCAGGTCGGCATCGATGCCCTGACGGTTGTCGTCAGCGCCGAAAACGACTTTGCCACAGATATCACGCTCGAAGAGCTGGCGCTGCTCTTCTCGACCGCGGCCAACTGGTCGGACGTGCGCCCCGAGTGGCCCGCCGAGCCCATCCAGCGCTTCAGCCCCGGCACCGACTCCGGCACGTTTGACTTCTTCGTCGAAGCAGTCATGACCCCCGCCAACGGCGACGATGCCGAAGCCGGCCAGGCGGCGCTGCTCGATGCCGAAAACCTTCAGCTTTCCGAGGACGACAATGTGCTCGTGCAGGGTGTGCAGGGTTCGCCGTATGCCATCGGTTACTTCGGGTATGCCTATTACCAGGAAAACGAAGGCTCGCTGAAAGCCCTCTCGGTGAACGGTGTCGAGCCGACGGCTGAGACAGCTGAATCCGGCGAGTACCCGATCTCCCGCCCGCTCTTCATCTACTCCAGCAATGAAATCCTGCAGGAGAAACCCCAGGTCAGCGCCTTCATTTACTTCTACATCACGAATGTAGCTGACGAGATCCTGGATGTCGGTTACGTCCCCGTCAGCGAGGAAAAGGCTCAGGAAAACCTCGACGCCTGGAACGCTGCACTGGATAAGTAAGCGGTAATTCCGAAACTCAGGAATGTCAAAAAGGCGTCCTTCCCCTTCACC
>JBAVVF010000461.1:0-6706 GCA_049697155.1 Anaerolineales bacterium | reverse complement strand
TCGTGCACCAGAGCGAGATCTACGCGGGTGTCCGCTCGCTGAGCTATATCGGCAAACAGGGCGAGGAACAGCCGTTCGAGATCGTCGTTCTGGACTGGGAATCCAATCCAGTTCCGGAGCAGGCTGTGACGGTCAAGTTCGTCGAGCGGCGCTGGTACAGCGTCCAGACCCAGGACAAGCAGGGCCAGTTGAGCTGGGAGACGTCCGTAAAGGAAATCCCCATCACGCAGGCGACCGTGACGACAGGCCCGGACGGCAAAGCTACAGCCTCGTTCAACCCGCCCGCGGGCGGTGTCTACAAAGCCCTCGTGACCGTCCGCGACAGCAAAGGTCATACACACCAGTCTTCCGCGTACATCTGGGTGTCGAGCGACCGTCATATATCGTGGCGGCAGAGCAACGACCGGGCCTTCGACCTGATCGTCGACCGGGATAGCTATTCGCCGGGCGACACGGCGGAGATCCTGATCGCCCAGCCCTTCGACCACGACGTCTACGCGCTGGTTACCTACGAACGCGGGCACGTCTACAAACAGAAGGTCATCCTTCTGCAGGGCAACAGCACCGTCTACAAGCTGGCGATCACCGAAGACATGGCGCCCATCTCATATGTTTCGGTCGTCGTAATCAGCGGCGCGGAGCAGAGCGGCACGCCCGATTTCAAGATTGGCATGGCGGGCATCAACGTCGATACCGATCATCAGGAACTGGATGTCAAAGTTACCGTCGACCAGGAATCGGCGGGGCCCGGTGACACGGTCACGTACACCGTGGAAACAAAGGACTACAGCGGCCGGCCGGTCTCGGCCGATGTCTCGCTGGCAGTGGTCGATAAGGCCGTGCTGGCCCTGGCGCCCTCCAATACCATGCGGATGCTGGATGCCTTCTATCCCGATCAGGCCCTGGGCGTCCGCACGGCGCTCGGACTCGTGCTCAACGCCGAGGACTTCAACGCCCAGTATCGCGAGAGCATCCCCGAAGGCGGCGGCATGGGCGGCGGCGGTATCGAGACGAGCCTCGGCATCATCAACGTGCGCGGGAATTTCAAGGATACTGCCTTCTTCCAGGGGCTGGCAGTCACGGACGAGGATGGCAGGGCAACGTTCACCGTGGACCTGCCGGACAATCTCACCACCTGGCGAGCGGATGTCCGCGCCGTCACGGAAGACAGCCGCGTCGGGCAGACGACCGGAGAACTGCTCAGCACCAAGCCGCTCTTCGTCCAGCTCCAGACGCCGCGCTTCTTCGTCAACGGCGATCAGGCTACGGTCGGGGCGGTCGTCCACAACAACGTGGACAAGCCGGTGACCGTCAAGGTCTCCCTGGATGCTCAGGGCGTCGAGCTTCTCTCGCCCGCGGAGCAGTCGGTGGAGGTGCCGGCCGGGCAGCAGAAATACGTGCAGTGGGAACTTATCGTCCTGGGGAAAGCCAAGCGGGTCGATTTGACCGCCCAGGCCGTGAGCAGCGAATATCAGGATGCCAGCAAGCCGGCCCTCGGCACGCTGTCCGACCAGGGCATCCCGGTCTACAACTACGTCGCGACCGAAACGGTCGGTACGGCAGGCATGCTGCTGGACGCAAACTCGGCCACCGAGGCGATCCAGCTCCCCTCCACAATGGACTTCAGCGATGCGCAGCTTGAGGTGGAGGTATCACCCTCACTGGCCGCGTCGATGCAGAGCGGGCTGACCTATCTCGAGGATTATCCATACCTGTGCATGGAGCAGACCGTCTCGCGCTTCCTGCCGAACGTGGTCACCGCCCGCGCCCTCCGGGAGGCGGGACTATCGTCCGCCGGCCTGCAGGCCGATCTGGATGCTAATGTCAATCTGGCCCTGCAGCGAATCTATGCCAAACAGCTATCGGATGGCGGCTGGAACTGGTGGGATGGCGAGAAGAGCGACCTGCAGACAACCGCGTATGTGGTCTATGGCTTGCTCGAAGCGAAGCAGTCCGGTTATGACGTTTCCGCAGCTGCCCTTTCCAACGGACTCACGGTCCTGAAAAAGGGTCCGCTCGGCTTGAATAAGAATGACCCGACCTGGGAATTCAACCGCACGGCGTTCATCGTCTACGTGCTGGCGCGTGGCGGTGACCTCCGCACGCAGTATGTAGACTTCCTTTACGAGTACCGGCCATCCCTGGGGCTGTACGGGAAGGCCTATCTGATGCAGGCGCTGTATCTCCTCGACCCCGGGGATGCGCGCATCAACTCGCTGCTCTCCGACCTGGAAGGGGCCGCGGTCCTCTCGGCTGCGGGCGCGCACTGGGAGGAGACTGAGCGCGATTACTGGAACTGGAACACCGATACGCGCACGACGGCCATCGTCCTGAATGCCTTCGCACAGATCAACCCCGAGAGCCCGGTGACGGCCAACGCGGTCCGCTGGCTGATGGCGCACCGCGACAGCGGACACTGGTACACCACCCAGGAGACGGCCTGGTCGCTGATCGCGCTGACCAGCTGGATGAAAGCCTCGCACGAATACGATACGAATTACGCGTATGCCATCGGGCTGAACGGTGAGGCGCTCGAACAGGGCCACGCCATAAAGGAGAATTTGACCGAGACCGTCAAGCTTCAGGTCGAGCTGGAAGACCTGCTGAAGGAGAGCGCCAACTATCTGGTCTTCACGCGCGGCGAAGGGACCGGCAGCCTGTACTACAGTGCCTACCTGCGCGCGCAGCTGCCCGTCGAATCGATCGAGCCGCTGGATCATGGCGTCAGCCTCTCGCGGCAATATTTCACACTGGACGACGCGAAGACACCCATCACCGAGATCCGGCGCGGCGAGCTCGTGCGCGTGCGCCTGACGGTGGTGGTCCCGGCGGCGGTGCATTACATCGTGATCGACGATCCCCTGCCCGCAGGATTCGAAGCCATCGATTCGACTCTCCTGACCGACACGGCCGTCCCGACTTCGTACACGCTCGAAGATTACCGGGAGCGCGGCTGGGGCTGGTGGTACTTCCCGCACATCGAGCGGCGCGACGAAAAGGTCGTGCTCTCCGCAGACTACCTGCCCGCCGGGACGTACGTCTACACCTATCTGGCGCGGGCTAGCACCGCGGGCATCTTCAAGGTCATCCCGCCCACGGCCAGCGAGTTCTACTTCCCGGATGTGGGAGGAAGAGGAGCAGGCAGCGTGTTCGAGGTAAAACCCTAACCTCAATCTTTAGCGGACTCCAACAATGGACATGAACATCACTGCCCTCTCTTCCGTTCGGATTTTGATGCGCATCGTATTCGCAGCAGCGCTCTGTGCTCTCATCAGCCTGCCGCCCGCTCGAACAGCCCGGGCAGATGGAGCGCCACCGCCCGATCCCGACTTGGGAGGGGTGGCGCCCTACCAACCCATCGAGACCAACGTCCAAATGACGTCGGAAACGGTGCTGATCGACGTGCTTCCCAACCCGACCCGCTGGACGTCCACTGAATTCAACTGGAAGACCAACAAGGTCAAAGTGCGGGCAAGCTTCACGCTGCGAAACCAGGGTGGGACGGAGGAAAAGATGCAGGTCATATTTCCTATGACCCGTTTGGATTATGCATGGGTGACCTCCAGTTACAGAATTATTGAATCTTCCTTTGTCGCCATGGTCAATGGCACGCCCGTACCCACCATTCCCGTTTCGACCCCGCCCGAGCTGCAGGCTACCCCAGAAGGTTGGGACTCAGATCTGCCCGACGGCCATTTTTATCCAGATGTACGCTGGGCAGGTTTTGATGTAACCTTTCCCGTCCATGAAGATGTGATCGTCGAGGTTGAATATCTGATGTGGGGCTATATTGTCGATGGCTTGCAGCGGGTGGACTACATTCTGGAAACCGGCGCGGGCTGGTACGGCCGGATATTGTCCGCGGACATCATCCTGCGCCTTCCCTATCCTGCGACCGGCGAATCCGTCGCAGCGACACCCGCTGGCTGCGTCCTTTCCGGCAATGAGGTGCAGTGCAAGCGCAGGGATTTCGAGCCCAAACGAAAAGACAATATTACCTTCGCGTTCATTGATACGAATGAATGGTCGCCGATCCTCGAACTGCGCGCACGCGTGGAGCAATATCCGGACGATGCCGATGCCTGGTCTGAGCTGGGGTGGAGATATGAGCGTTTGGGTTTCTGGCATATGGAAAGCCATGTGAGCGTTGCCAATCAACACCTGGCTGACCTGGCTATAGAGGCGTTCGGCAATGTAGCCGCGTTGCGCCATCGTTCAGGTGACGCGCATCTTGACCTGGCGCGCGTGCTCTGGTTTGGCACGCCGGTCACGGAAGACGCGGCCCTGCAGCGGGTCCTGCTGGAATTGCAGCTGGCTGCGTCCAATGGGATATCCAGGAAAGATCACTATGATTATCTGGCCGGCAGCATTCGACAGCGCTTTCCCGATCTGGAGCCATCACTGCTCCCGGTTCCAATCCTGCTCACAGCAACCCCAACGTCTCCTGCCGTATCCCCGGTCGCCATAGTCCCTGCGATGTCGCTCGTACCGACCCTCAGTCCTCTCCAAAAAATGACCGCAATGGCGGTGGGAAATTATCACACCTGTGTGCTTACCGATTTCAGCGAGGTCAGGTGCCAGGGCTGGAACATCGACGTCCCCGTGATCACGGATGTCAAAGCGGTGGTTGCAGGCGACCTGTATACCTGTGTGCTTACGACGAGTGGCGGCGTGAAATGCGCCGGAAGGAACAACTTCGGCCAACTGGGGGATGGCACGACCATCGACCGGGATACTTTCATGGATGTGACCGGGCTGACCGCAGGCGTTTCTGCACTTGCGGCCGGAGACAACCATACTTGCGCGCTGATGTCGGATGCCAGCGTCAAATGCTGGGGGAGGAATTACTTTGGCGAGCTGGGCGACGGCACAACAGCCTACAGTCTCGTCCCTGTCGACGTCCGGGGTCTGTCCGGGAATGCTGCCGCGCTGGTCGCAGGCAGCGATCACACCTGCGCGTACATGCTGGCCGGCGGGATCAAGTGCTGGGGCGCCAACGAGTCTGGTCAGCTGGGGGACGGGAGTCTCATCAATCGTCTCGAACCGGTCGGCGTCCTGGAATCGCTGCAGGACATGACTGCTTTAGCGGCAGGTTTTGCACACAGCTGTGCGCTCGATTCGCAGGGACAGGTGTGGTGCTGGGGGGATAACAGCTACGGACAGCTCGGCAACGGAAACTATATTATTCATACGGAACCTGTGATGGTATCCGGACTGGATCATGACGTTGTGGAGATTGCGGCAGGGAATGAATACAGCTGTGCACTGACCGGTAAAGGCGGGGTCAAGTGCTGGGGCAAGAACGATCTCTACCCTGATCCCCTCGACGGGGACCTGCCGACTGCACAACCCCAGCCATACGATGTCCCTGGACTAACCAGTGATGTTGCAAGCCTGGCTGCCGGGTATGACCACCTGTGTGCGCTTTTGAAGAATGGCCGGGTGCAATGCTCGGGAGTATTGTGGTTTGGCTACGACAGCGGCGAGGTGGGGCTTTACGAACAGCCCGCCTCAACTCCTGCACAGGGACTGACGCCCATTGTGCCGGTGCCGCCTGCAACCGCTGCTCCTGCCGCAACGCCTTCGTCCACATCCGGCCTGGCGTGGGGGCTCGGCCTGTTTGCGGCAGCCTGCGCGCTCCTCCTCCTGCTCCTGCGGAGATTAAGAGTTCGGGCCAAAAGATAACCGGCGCGGCGCAGGAAGTGTCTTTGAAATAAAACCATAGATAGACCTATTGGAAAGGTCCAAGACCTCACCACGGAGACACCGGGACACGGAGAGAGAAAAAAACTCTGTGCCTTCGTGTCTCCGTGGTTAGCGTTCTGAGTCCCAAGCCTGATCGCGAAGGGCGCCGTTCTTCGTCAGGCCGTTCGGGACGTCGCGTCTCTTCGGCCGGGTCGCCGACGCTCGGACTTTTTCTTCAGCCCGAGGGCCTGCATCTCGTCGGAGCTGGGCCCGTACTGGCCGATGACCTGCAGCTTGGCATCCAGCATCGCATTGTGGAAGCACCACTCCGCGGCGCAGGCTTCGTCCCGGGCCGTCCCCAGCATCTGCTCGACCTGGGTCTCATGCTTGCGGGCCTGCTGCATGGCTTCCAGCGCTGCTGCCAGCTGTTCCGCCGTGCAGGCCGGGTTCGTCGACCGATAGTCCTTGAACGCCGTCAGCGAGAAGTACGCCTTCTCATCCGCCTTGAGAATGTGGGGGGAAATTCGTTTGGTTTCGTTGAACGCCATGTCTATCCTCCTGTGTACAGAGCATTGTCAGCCGTGTAATTAGTTCTTGGCGCAAAAAGGGCTCCCAGCGCCGTCCCCGGCGCTGGAGTTACGGGGTGATCGCCGCCGGGGACGGCGGCGTGAGCGGGTTTTGCAGCCGTGTAATTACGATACGATTGTAATCCAATTCGATAGGATTGCAATCCTATAGGATAGGATGAGCATTCAATTCGATAGGATGGACACCCAATGCGATTGGATGTATATCCAATAAGATGGGATTGGCATCCAATAGGACAGTACGGACATCCAATGGGATTGGATTACCATCCTATACGATAAGATTGCCATCCAACACGATAGGATGCGCATCTTATCGTATTTCCTGCCCTGAGATTGGCACTTTTCGGGCACAACGGAGAGGATCCTGCCCGTCCTCCTCAGGCTGCTGCCCTGCACCTCGTCCATTTTGCCGGGAAATCGTGATATTTGTC
>JBAVVF010000460.1:0-11303 GCA_049697155.1 Anaerolineales bacterium | reverse complement strand
TTTATGCATTGGCACGATTTTGCTGATCTATACGGTCGCATTTGGAAATCCACTCCGCCCAGACTCGGAGACCCACAGAAATGCCAATAGTACGAAGACGGCCATCGCACTGACCGCCCAGGGACTGCTGGGACCCTTCCCTACGTCGACGGCATTCACCTCGACACCCTCGCCCACTCCCGGGTTTACACCCACCGGGGCGACATCCACTCCTCTCGTGGTGACCATCCTCCCATCCCAAACGCCCACTCGAACAAGACAGCCGGTACCCACTGCAACCAACTCACCGCTGAGCCCCTGATCATTCAGGAAGATACAGCTTTGGTCCCGCCGTAAAAGAGGAATATCAGAAGCCGCTCAGAAATGGGCAGCTTTTTTGGCTGCACCGCCAAAATCTGACGGATGACTTATCTAAAACATGACCATACGACCTTGACCTACACTAAAGAACCCTTTATACTCCTATTACCTTATTAATCTGATTAATCCTACTATTATGCTTCGAGAAAAGATCTCCCCCGATATTTCAGAGTTTTTCCGCTACCTGGCTGCGCACGAGGAAGTGGAACAAGGTCTGCCCCCGCTCAAGAAGCTAAGCGAAGAGCTGGGCGTCAGCCTGGCGTCCCTGCGCGAACAGCTCGAAGTGGCACGCGCGCTCGGGCTGGTGGAAGTCCGGCCGCGGCTGGGGACGAGGCGGCGCGAGTATTCGTTCGCACCCGCCATCCGCCAGAGCCTTGGCTATGCCCTGGCTCTGAATGACGAACACTTCCGGAAATACTCGGAACTCCGCAACCACGTCGAGTTCGCGTTCTGGTATGAAGCCGTCGGGAAACTGACCGAGGCCGATAAACAGGAACTGCAGAACCTGGTTGCACGGGCCTGGGAAAAGCTGCGCCGGGCGCAGATCCAGGTCCCCCACGAAGAACATCGCACTCTGCATTTGAAGATCTACAGCCGCCTCGAGAACCCCTTTGTGACCGGCATCCTGGAAGCCTATTGGGATGCCTATGAGGCTGTAGGTTTGAACGTTTTTGCAGGGGATTATCAATATTTACAGGAAGTCTGGCAGTATCACCAGAGGATGGTGGAAGCCATCTGCAATGGTAGTTTTGAGGCCGGGTACGAAGCACTGGTCCAGCATACCGACCTGCTGTATCATCGGCCATAATTCAGTGTAGGAATGTCAGGCTGAGCGGCTGGTCGTGACGCCAAAGGTGCCCGTCGTTCAGAGCAACATGCCTTCAAACAATGAGGAGTATCATGGATAAAGTAGTCAATGATTTTTCGATCACGGTTGGCACCAAGAACGGCTCAGGCAGTTCCACGGCCAACAACACCATCCTGCGTGCCATCTTCAAGATGGGCATCCCTGTTTCGGGCAAGAACCTCTTCCCCTCCAACATTCAGGGACTGCCGACCTGGTACACGATCCGCGCCAACCGGGATGGCTTCATCGCCCGCAGTGACGTTCAGGAGATTGTGATCGCGATGAATCCCGACTCATTCGCGCGTGACCTGGCCTCGGTGGCCGCCGGCGGAGCCTTTTACTACGCCGACGACATCAAGCAGCCCGTCACCCGCATGGACCTCGCCGTCTATCCCATGCCGGTCAAGCAACTCGTCCGCAGCGATCCGGGCATCCCAAGCGATTTCCGCGACCTGGTCGGGAACATGGTCTACGTGGGCGTGCTGGCCGAGATGATCGGGCTCGATCTGGAGACGATCCACGCCGCGCTGAGCTTTCACTTCAAGGGCAAACAGAAGCCGATCGACATGAACTTCAACACGGTCAAGGCGGCCGCGGAGTGGGCAAAGTCCAACCTGACGAAGAAGGACCCCTTCCAGCTCGAGCCGCTGAACAAGACCGATGGTCTGATCATGGCGGACGGCAACACGTCCGCCGCGCTCGGTTCGATCTTTGGCGGCGTGCAGTTTGCAGCCTGGTATCCGATTACACCGGCCTCCTCCCTGGCAGAGGCACTGAACGATTACCTGCCTTCCCTGCGCAAACGCGAGGATGGAAAGCATACCTATGCAGTCGTACAGGCCGAGGATGAGCTGGCCGCGATCGGCATGGCGATCGGCGCCGGCTGGAGCGGGCTGCGCTCGATGACATCCACCTCCGGCCCCGGTCTGAGCCTGATGACGGAATTCGCCGGGCTGGCTTACTTCGCAGAAGTCCCCGTGGTCATCTGGGACGTGCAGCGCGTGGGACCCAGCACGGGTCTGCCCACACGGACCGCCCAGGGTGACCTGATGTTTACCAACAACATTGGGCACGGCGATTCAAACTCGATCATCCTTTTGCCCGGCAGCATGGACGAATGCTTCGAATTCGGCTGGCGGGCCTTCGACGTTGCCGAGCAGCTGCAGACCCCGGTCTTCGTGTTGAGCGATCTCGACATGGGCATGAACCAGTGGATGAGCAAGCCGTTCCAATATCCAGACACGCCCATGCAGCGCGGCAAAGTCCTGTGGGATAAAGACATCGAAGAACTGAAAGGCAACTGGGGACGCTACCTGGACAAGGACGGCGACGGTATTCCCTATCGCACTGTCCCCGGCAACCGACATCCTATGAGCGCGTACTTTACGCGCGGCACCGGGCACGACGAACATGCCCGCTACAGCGAGGATGCCTCCGTCTGGCTGAAGAACATGGACCGCCTCAAGAAGAAATATGAGACGGCGCGCAAGTACGTGCCCGCCCCGGTCCTCCACACCACGCCGGATGCAACAGTCGGCATTATCGGTTTTGGCTCCACGGAAGCGGCCATCCTCGAAGCCGTGCACCAGCTCGGGACAGAGCACGGCATCCCGGCGGATTTCCTGCGCGTGCGGGCCCTGCCCTTCACCCAGGAGGTCACGGACTTCATCGCCAGGTACGATCAAATCTTTGTCGTCGAGCAAAACCGTGACGGCCAGATGTATCAGATCCTGACCGTGGACTATCCTGAAAAAGCGGCGAGCTTCAAGTCTGTGGCCTTCGGCGACGGCCTTCCGGCTTCCGCCAAGTGGGTGCGGGAAGGCATCCTGGCAAAGTACACGCCAGGCACCCGGTCCAATGGCAAGCATGCCGCGAAGTCCCGCTCGAAAGCCGGAAAGTCCGCGGCTGTCGAAGCAGAGCAGAAATAGAAGAGCAAGGAGATATTACGATGACTCAACCACTTCCCATGGCCGGCGCCCCCGCCAATACCAACCTGGCCGGCCTTGCAAAAAATGATTACCGCGGCAGCCCAAGCACGCTCTGCCAGGGCTGCGGACACAACTCCATCGCGAACCAGATCGTCAGCGCGATGTACGAGCTGAACATCGTGCCGGAGAACGTGATCAAGTTCAGCGGCATCGGCTGTTCGAGCAAAAGTCCCACCTATTTCCTGAACCGTTCCTTCGGCTTCAACGGACTGCACGGACGCATGCCGTCTCTTGCTACCGGCGCGCTCTTCGGCGATCACACGCTCAAGGGCATCGGCGTCTCCGGCGACGGCGACTCGGCCAGCATCGGCATGGGCCAGTTCAAGCATGTCATCCGCCGCAACGTGAACATGGTCTACATTGTGGAGAACAACGGCGTCTACGGACTCACCAAGGGGCAGTTCTCCGCCACGGCCGAGAAGGGACTTTCGCTCAAGAAGCAGGGCGCCAACCAGTATATGCCCGTGGATATCTGCATGGAGGCGCTGGCCTCGAACGCCACCTTTGTGGCACGTTCGTTTGCAGGCAACCCCAGGCAGGTCAAGGAATTGATCAAGGCCGCCATGGCCCATAACGGCATCGCGGTGCTGGATATCATCAGCCCGTGCGTGACGTTCAACAATCAGGACAACGCCTACCACTCGTACGCCTGGGGCAAGGATCACGAAGAACCCCTGCACGACATCACCTACATCGCGCCGCGCAACGAGATCATTCTCGAGGAAGAGATGAAGGAAGGCGAGATCCGTGAAGTGGACATGCATGACGGCTCGATCATCATTCTGAAAAATCTCGAGAAGCACTACAATCCGACCGACCGCTTCGAGGCCATGCGCGTGCTCGCAGAAGGCCAGCAGAACAACTGGCTCGCCACCGGCCTGATCTACATCGAGACCGACAAGCCTTCCCTGATCGACATGCACAATCTGGTGGACACCCCGCTCAACCGCCTCCAGCAGGCCGACCTGCGGCCGGCCCCCGAGATGATCGACAGGGTCAATGCCTTGATGTTCTAGTTTCCACCCAGGCTCACCCCGCCCCTCTCCTCGCAGGAGAGGGGTATTTTCTTAATCTCTGCCAAGGTTTAGAATTCCGCAAAGGTATACTTACAAGATGATCGAAATCACCCCAACCCTTCAAATCGACGAGCGTGAGCTGCAGATCGACTTCATCCGCGCCTCGGGACCGGGCGGACAAAACGTCAATAAGGTCGCGACGGCGGTACAGCTGCGCTTCGACGTGAAGGCATCCGCGCTGCCGGAGGAGGTCAGGGCGCGCCTGATCCATCTGGCGGGCAGACGGGTCAGCAGTGAAGGCAGGTTATTGATCGAAGCCAAACGCTTCCGCACGCAGGAGCAGAACCGTGAAGATGCCATTCAAAGGTTTGTCGAGCTGGTCCGAAAATCGCTCCACAGACCCAAAGCGCGCAGGAAAACAAAACCCACCAAGGCCGCGCGGGAAAAAAGGTTGAAGCAGAAGAAGGAAAGAGGGGCCATCAAGAAGATCAGGCAGAATAAAGTAGCAGAGCGAGATTAATCTCGCTCCACATTAATCAAAGCTATAATCCCATTCCAATGAACAAAAAACTTCTGGGACTTCTCTGCGGTCTCGGCGCAGCCTCGATCTGGGGTGGAATGTACGTGGTCAGCAAAGTTGTGCTGGAGATCATCCCGCCGTTTTCGCTGGTGACCCTTCGATTGATCCTGGGGGCAATCACACTGGCCATCGTCCTGGTCGTGCGCGGCTTTCCCAAGATTCCGGCCAGACAGGTTTGGCAGGTCCTGGGCGTTGGCTTTGTCGGGTACGGTGTTTCCCTGAGCCTGCAGTTCCTGGGAACCAAACTTTCCACCGCGGCAAATGGTTCGCTGGTGACCTCGGCTACTCCGGCCTTCGTCCTGATCTTTGCAGCGATCCTGCTCAGGGAAAAGATCACCTGGCTGAGATTGGTCGCGCTTCTGCTGGCAACCCTGGGCGTGGTGGCGGTCATCGACCCGCGCTCCGCACAGTTAAATCCGGATCTGTTCATGGGCAATCTGGCGCTCATCGGCGCGGCGGTGACCTGGGCCCTGTATTCAGTACTGGTACGCAAAACGACGCAAAATCTCGACGTGATTCCTTTCAGCCTGATCGCGTTTCTGGGCGGGCTGCCAATCGTCATCCCGGCCGGTGCCTGGGAGTTGAAAACGGTCGGGGTTGGAGAGATCAGCCTGGGGGTCGTCGGAGGCGTGCTGTTTCTCGGCATCATCTCCACGGCCCTGGCAATGGTCCTCTGGAATAACGCCTTCGCGCTCGTGGACGCGGGATTGGCCTCCCTGACGTTCTTCGCGCAGCCGATCGTGGGGACCCTGCTCGGCTGGCTGTTCCTGGGGGAAAGGATTACTCCGCTCTTCCTGCTGGGCGGCCTGCTGATCGGCGTGGGACTGATCATTTCCAGCCGTGAAAAATAGATACTTGACAAACAATCCCAAACTCCGTATACTAAAACTAGTAACACGTGTTAGTAAAATTCGCCTATGAGACCCTCAAAACGAACGACCAGCCTGGATGTTGCGAAATTGGCCCATGTGTCGCGCACGACGGTCTCATTCATTTTAAACAATGTACCCGGCGTCAGTATCAGCGCAGCCACCCGCCAGCGAGTGCTGGATGCCGCACAGAAGCTTGATTATTCCCCCAACGTGGCCGGCAAAAAACTCGTCAGCGGCAAGTCCTATACGATCGGGCTGGTCCTGTGCCAGTCACCCGAGCAGATTTTCACCGATGCCTTTCTCCCCCAGGTGATCCTGGGAGTGGAACAGGCCGCCATGCAGCAGGGATTTCATGTGTTGTTGAAGCCAGTCGATCCAAACGATGCCGGAGGATACGCGCGCTTGATCACGGAAAATCATGTGGATGGGATTTTCCTGTCGGGTCCGCGTCAGGACGATACGGCCCTGATGAATTTACACCGGCAGAATGTTCCCATCATGCTGATGGGACAACTGCCGGACACGGATATCCCCTTTGTGGATATCGATGCAACTGCCGGCGCCGAACTGGCAGTCGGTCATTTAGTCGGATGCGGGCACAAACGCATTGGCATGATCACGAATGCCCCCCTCGATTACACGTCGGCCCAGCAGCGCCGCGCCGGATACCTGAAAGCCCTGAAAGGCGCAGCCCTCCCCTCTGACAAGACCCTGATCAGGGAGGGGAATTACACGCCTGCCAGCGGTTACGAAGCCATGAAAGCACTGCTGCAGGCCTCCCCTCGCCCAACGGCAGTCTTTGTGGCCAGCGACGTGGTGGCCATGGGCGCCATCCTGGCAATCAAAGAAGCCGGACTGTGCATCCCCAAAGATATCGCGGTGGTTGGTTTTGACGATATCCCTCTTGCAGAATTTTTCGATCCCCCTCTCACAACAGTGCGTTTACCTGCCTTTGGTTTGGGCTGGGCAGGTGGAGAACGCTTGATTCGTTTGATCCAAGGCGAAGGTTTGCGCGACGCCTCACTGCTGCTGGAATCCAAACTGATTATCAGACAATCTACCTCGTAGCATTAGAGTTCAAAGATGTTGAACATTACCGTTCTTTTTCTGGTTAGCTAACACGTGTTAGTCACAAAGGAGGTGGTTCTCGTCACAAATTCCTGTTAGAAAACGCTGTACGTGGTTCGTTCTATGAGTGCAAACCTATCAAACAAAATTAGGAGAAGAGTACATGTCTAAATTGAGCAAGATTTTAGGACTGCTTGTGTTGGTCACCCTCGTGCTCGCAGCCTGCGCAGCACCGGAGACCCAGGCTCCTGCCACTGAAGCGCCGACCGAAGCCCCCACACAAGCACCGACCGAAGCACCCGTCGCCGGTGAAATCGACTGCAAAGGCGCCCAGTCCGGTGACACCGTCAGCCTGCTGTATCAATGGGCCGGTGAGGAAGAAGCCCGCCTGACCGAGATCCTGCAGCCGCTGGTGGATGCCTGTGGTATCGTTCTCGAGCCGGAATCGACCCGCGACCAGGGTTTGCTGGATACGCGCGTCCAGGCCGGAACCCCGCCGGATGTTGCCTTCTGGAACATCACGCAGATCACTCAGTACCAGGACCAGCTGTTCGCCATGGACACGCTGGGCGCCAGCCAGGATTCCTACATTCCGGGCGCCATTGACTCGGGTGTCATGGACGGCAAATGGCTCGGCCTGCCCGTCAAATCAGACATCAAGACCATCATCTGGTACAGCCCCGTCAACTTCGAAGCTTTTGGCTACACTCCTCCCACCACCTGGGAAGAGCTGGATGCTCTTGTCGAGCAGATGGTTGCCGATGGAAATGTCCCGTGGTCAATGGGCATTGAATCCGGTGACGCCACCGGCTGGACCGGCTCCGACTTCATCCAGGACATCCTGCTCGTCCAGCAGGGCCCGGAATACGTCATGGGCCTGATCGACGGCTCGATCGCCTACAGCGACGCCGGTGTCAAGCAGGCGTACGAGACCTACGGCAAGTGGGCCATGGATGAAAAGTATGCAGTCGGCGGTGCCCAGGGCACGCTTTCGACCGGCTTCAACCCCGCGATCCTGAAGGTCTTCTCGGATCCGCCGGAAGCCATGATGGTCAAGCAGTCCGGTTTTGCGGGCGGCACGGTCACGGCCGAATACCCCGATCTTCAGTACGGCACCGATTATGACTTCTTCGTCGTCCCGGGCGCGAAAGGCCTGCAGGGCGGCTCAGACTGGATGATGGCCTTCAGTGACAAACCCGCCGTTCAGGCGCTGGTCACCTATCTGGCTTCAGAGCAGGGCGGCGCCAATTGGGCTGCGGCCGGCTTCGGTCTGTCCCCCAACAAGGGTGCTGCCGGTAACTTCACCGACGAAGCACTGGTGAAACAGGCAGAAGCCTTCTATGCCACCGAAGGGTTCACCCCCGACATTGGCGACAGCATCCCCGGCGGCTTCGGCAGCGCTGAGTGGAAGGCGATCGTGGATTATCTCAACGGCGGCGACCTCGATGCTGCTCTGGCAGAAGCTGCGGCAGTTCAGGCGGAAGCCACAACCAAGTAAGAACTAACGACGAAACACCATATCCGGGGACGCTTCCCTACAGAAGCGTCCCCCAATCTATTCGGATGGAGGTGTGCATGGCAACGCAGGATATCCCCAGAATCATGAAGCAGGGCCGGGTGACCCCCTGGCTGTATCTTTTGCCTGCTTTGGTGGTAATGTCGCTCTTCATCGTCTACCCGATGATCAACACCATTTCTCTGAGTTTTAGCAATGCGGATGGGACCGCACCGGCCTCCACACTCTGCCGGGAAGGCAGGGCCTGTTGGGGGATTTTCGAAAACTACCGTTATGCCCTGACAGCCGAAATGAACTTCTCGAGCGTTGGGGCATTTTGGTCTTCCTTCTGGTCATCTTCGTATGGCAACACGCTGAAGTGGATCATTTTCATGGTCTCCGGCACGGTTTCGATTGGTCTGCTCTTTGCCGTGCTCGCCGACCGCGTGAAGTACGAGGCCCTGTCCAAAGCAATCCTGTTCATGCCCATGGCGATCTCGTTCGTGGGCGCCGGCGTCATCTGGAAGTTCATGTATGATTACGGCACGCAGCAGGTGCAGATCGGTCTGCTGAATGCCATCATCACGGCCCTGGGGGGCGATCCGGTCTCCTGGCTGTCCACCGTTCCGCTCAACACCTTCATGCTGATCATCGTGGGCATCTGGATCTGGACCGGCTTCTGCATGACGGTCCTGTCCGCCGCCTATAAGTCGGTGCCGGATGAAATCATCGAGGCGGCCCGCGTCGACGGTGCCAGCGAGTGGACGGTCTTCTGGCGGATCATCGTGCCGATCATCCTGCCGACCATCACGGTCGTTGTCACGACCATGGTCATCAACGTTTTGAAATTATTCGATCTTGTCTATGTCATGACCGGCGGCAACTTCAAGACGGACGTGATCGCCCACCGCATGTACACCGAGATCAACACCAACTACAACGTGGGTCGCGGCACGGCTGTGGCCGTGATCCTGGTCCTGACCATCATTCCCTTCGTCTACTTCAACATCAGGCGCTTCCTGGCGCAGGAGGCCATGCGATGAACCGCGATCGTATCAATCAATTTCTGGGCCAGATCCCCACTCACGTCGTTGTCATTGCCACAATCGTGATCTGGATCGTTCCAACCCTTGGACTGCTGATCGCCTCCCTGCGGCCGGTACAGGATACCAACTCCAGCGGCTGGTGGAAGGTATTTTCTGCACCGCGCGGCAGTGAGCCATACGTGCAGCACTGCGCCAGCTGTCACGGCTCGGATGGCAGGACCCTCTCGCAGGCGGACCTGAGCGATGCGGCCGTGATCGGCAAGTACCCGCGTTCGCTGCAGCTGCTGGCACTCCTGCGCAAGGACATCAACGGCCAGCCGCACATGGGCGATCAGCCTCTGCCGACGCCGCAGGAGGCCGCGGATATTGCCGTGTATCTGCGCAGCCTTTCGGGAACCGAAAGAACCACGCGCCTCACCCTCGACAACTACATCGATGCGTTGGTCGGTTATCGCGGCCTCAGGAACTATCGCGTCGACTGTGCAGAAGGGCCGCGCCCGGTGGGGCTCAACTGCGACCTTTCCGATATGCTCAACCCACGCGGTATGGGGCGGGCCTTCGTCAACAGCCTGTGGGTGACCATTCCGGCGACCATCCTGCCCCTGTTGCTGGCTGCCTTCGCAGGCTATGCCTTCTCCTGGATGCATTTCAAGGGCCGCTTCCTGCTGTTCGCGATTTTGGTGGGCCTGCAGGTGGTTCCGCTCCAGATGACGCTGGTGCCGATCCTGCGGCTCTACGCGCAGTTTGGCCTGAACGGGACCTTCCTCGGCGTCTGGCTTTTCCACACGGGCTTTGGCATGCCCTATGCCATTTACCTCATGCGAAACTTCCTGGGTTCGCTGCCGCGCGATCTGTTCGAATCGGCTTATCTCGACGGCGCCTCGCATTGGACCGCCTTTTACCAGCTGGTTATTCCCCTGGCAATGCCGGCTATTGCCTCCCTGGCGATCTTCCAGTTTTTGTGGGTCTGGAATGATTTGCTGGTCGCGCTGGTATTCCTGGGCGGTACGACGCCCGTCATGACCTATCAGATCAGCAACATGGTCACATCACTGGGTGCCGGCTGGCATTTGCTGACTGCCGCCGCATTCCTGTCCATGCTGCTGCCGATGTTTGTCTTCTTCGCCCTGCAGCGCTACTTCGTCCGCGGCATGCTGGCCGGTGCGGTGAAGGGATAGAACAAGACTGCATTATGGATCAATCACTCTGGTACAAAGACGCCACCTTCTATCAAATCTATGTCCGTGCCTTTCGCGACAGCAACGGCGATGGGCACGGAGACATTCCGGGACTGACCCAGAAGCTCGATTACCTGCAGGGACTTGGGGTCGATTGCCTGTGGCTCATGCCAATCTACCCCTCCCCGCTGAAGGATGACGGCTACGACATTGCCGACTTTTACAACGTCGCCGAGACGTTTGGCACGCTGGAGGATTTAAAGGCCCTGATCAAAGCCGCGCACCGGCGGGACATTCGCATCATCATGGACCTCGTACTGAATCACACCTCCGACGAACATCCCTGGTTCCAGGCCTCCCGCGCCGATCGCAAGTCCCCATACCGGGAGTATTACGTATGGAGCGACACCGACCAGAAATATAAGGATGCGCGCATCATCTTCCTGGATACCGAATCGTCCAACTGGACCTGGGACGAGAAGTCCGGTCAATACTACTGGCACCGTTTCTATGCCAGCCAGCCCGACCTGAACTACAACAGCCCCGCGGTGCAGGAGGAGATGCTCAAAGTGGCCAGCTTCTGGCTGGATCTCGGCATCGACGGGTTCCGGGCCGACGCGGTCCCCTATCTGTTCGAGAGGGAAGGCACGACCGGCGAGAACCTGCCCGAGACGCATGCCTACCTCAAGAAGCTGCGAGCGTTCATCGATAAAAACTATCCCGGGCGGATTCTATTGTGCGAAGCGAACCAGTGGCCGGAGGATGTGCGGCCCTACTTCGGCGACGGCAATGAATTCCACATGGGCTTTCACTTTCCGATTATGCCGCGCATCTACATGGCGCTCAAAAAGGG
>JBAVVF010000459.1:0-2024 GCA_049697155.1 Anaerolineales bacterium | reverse complement strand
ACCACCTGGTTGATCATTATCACCACAACCCTGCTGGCCTCGTTGAGCGTATATCAGCTTGTCACAAGTAACTATCAGCAAAACTTTTTTCAGCTTGCTTCGGTACAGATGGACAAGGTCTTCGGTGATTCGTCCACGCCCCGCGTAGGAGGCCCTATCAATGCCCCGAATATATGGGGTCAAATCCTGGTTGCAGTTTCCACACTGCTCATTTTTAGAATCATTCACGAAAAGCGTACGGTCACAAAACTTGCCGGTCTCTTCATGTTGGGGATCATTTTGTACATCATGCTGAATACCTATAGCCGCTGCGCTTATTTGGTTCTGGCAATTGATTTGGTCTTAATTATGTTTGTTTTTGAGAAGCATTTCGATCCACGGGTTGCGTTTGCAGGTTTGACCATCTTGATTTTGACGATCCCGTTCCTGCCGGCGACCTATCGTGAGCGGTTCAATACTCTCACTGCATTTACCTCTGAAAACGGCATCTACCAGGACACTTCCTTCCGTGGGCGGAGCAGTGAGATGTTGACCGGTCTCGCGATGTTCGCAGAACATCCCATTTTAGGGGTAGGGGCGGCAAATTACCGTCCAAATTACCAGCGCTACGCTCAACTCGTCGGCATTGAATTCAGGGCTGAGGAGCGCGATGCTCATTCTCTTTATGTCCAGGTGTTGGCAGAAACCGGGATCCTGGGCGTCATGGCTTTTTTGGGCCTTGTGTTCTTCCTGCTTGAGGCTCTTAATAAGGCCATTCGGACGCTCGAACGGTCACCTCATCTCCATGAATGGCTGCCCTGGATAAACGCCATCCGCCTGGCGCTCCTTTCGTACCTGATGACCAGCATTTTTCTCCATAACGCCTACATTCGATACTTCTGGATCCTGGTTGCCATGGCTTTGGCGGCCATTCAGATCACCGACAATATGCTGAACCGCAGGGAGCGGACCACACCGGTCGAGGCCCGTCATTGATCGATACTCCCGTCTTGAAGGAGCCCAGCGCCCACCAAATCGCCCGGAAGACCGCCTGGGGTTTCATCTGGAATTTCTCGGCGTATTTTTTGGGAAAGATCGTTCTCCTGATTACTACCTCTATTCTTGCCCGATTGCTGGCGAAGAGCGATTTTGGCTTGATCGCCGTCGCGCTGGTGGCGATCAATTACCTTTCGGTCCTCAAGGACCTGGGACTCGGTGTAGCACTCATCCAGCGGAAAGGGGATGTCAATGAGGCGGTTGACACCGTCTTTACGATTAACATCCTGATCGGACTCGTCCTGGCTGCGCTCACTATTCCGCTGGCTCCGCTGGTGGCGGTTTATTTCCGGGATCCACAGGTTACGCCTGTTCTGCGCTGGATGGGGATTTCCTTCATTATCAATGCCCTGGGTTCCGTGCATACCAACTGGCTGGTTCGGGAACTGGACTATCGCCGCAAGATGATTCCGGATTTGGGCGGCGCGCTCATCAAGGGCGCGGTCTCGATTGGGATGGCTTACTACGGATACGGCGTCTGGTCGCTGGTGTTCGGACAGATCGCCGGTGCGCTCGCCTCGCTCATCCTGGTGTGGACTATCCTGCCGTGGCGGCCGCGCCTCACCCTGGACCGGAAGGTTGCCGGCGGGTTGATGAAGTTTGGCGTTTCGGTGACCGCCATCGATATCATCAACGAGATCACCGACAACATCGACTACGTGATCGTTGGACGCATCTTTGGACTGGTGCCATTGAGTATTTACACGCTGGCCTATCGTCTGCCGGAGATGCTGCTGATCGGCAACCTGTGGGTGATGGGCGGGGTTGTCTTTCCGGCATTCTCTACTGTCCAGGACCGGCCGGATGAATTGCGGCGCGGCTTTCTGGCCTCGGTCCGCTTCGTGGAACTGATTGCCGTGCCGATCTGCCTGGGCCTGTTGATCGCCGCGGACCCGATCGTGCGAGCAGTCTTTGGCGACCAGTGGCTCGAGGCCGTCCCGGTCCTGCGCGTCCTGGCCGTCTATGCCTGGGTGTACTCACTTGGATAC
>JBAVVF010000458.1:0-2920 GCA_049697155.1 Anaerolineales bacterium | reverse complement strand
AAATAATTCTTTAGTATTTTGAGGATTGAATTAACGTCTTCTCTTTAACGGTTTTCTTGCTGCCGTTTCCTTCAGCCTTCCCTGTTACTTTAACTTGCGGCGATCGCTCTGCCACATTTGGCATCTGCAGGTCATCCGCAAATAGCGTGCGTATAGCTGTGTGCCTTGTGTTGAAAGACGATCAAGCACCTGAGTCGCAATAATCTGATCGGCAGCGCAACATCAATGGCGGCTGGTGATATATGGATTGATTACTTTAATCGACTAACGCAAAATACTGGTGCAGGATTGCTCGGAAACAAAGCGTTTTCGCCATATAGGGCTCCCCACCTTGAGAATAGCTGGCATTTCCATTAAGAAATTTTGTAAACACTAGGCATGCAACATAGGACAAGCAGGGTGTCGCCATGCCCAAATACAAAAACGCACCAATCGAAGAAGCCATGTGCGAGTTCACTTTCGCCACAGAGGGGGTGGCCGCACAGTGGGATCTAACATTACCTGGACGGGTCCAGCAACATCATGCACTGAAAGATGTGTACAATGCACCATCGCGCCAACAGCAGGTCCAACAGTTTGTCGCCGACCAAACCGAGCCGAACGCTACGACAAATATATCATTATCATCGGCCTTGCTCCGCGTCCTTATTCCGACAACCAACAACAAAGCCGTTCTCGGTATTGGCTCAAACACGCTATCGATTAGTTCGCTGCGCGACTATGAAGGCTGGACAGCCTTCAGGCCAAGAATCAGTACAGCGCTTGGCGCCTATGAGGAGGTAGCCAAACCACAAGAAATTACGAGAATAAACCTGAAATATATCAACCGCATTATAGCACCAAAGCCTGAGGCTATTACAGCCTCCGAGTATTTGGACGATATATCGCCATATCGTGAAGCAAAGATAGAAACAACTGGCGAACTTCTGAAAGCTTCACTCACTGCTTACCACTATCGAAAAGAATACACGTCACAAAATAATGTCAAGATATTTGTAACTCAAGCCACATTACAGCCCGCCGATCCCAAAAACAGCGAATTTCTGCTAGACATTGAAACCGTATGGGACCGCCAACCCATAACTGATTTCGTCGAAGCCATGGAAAAGGTGGAACTGCTACACGCCATGGAGGGAGCAATTTTTGAAAGCTTCATCACCGACGCTGCACGGAGCCTCTTCAATGGAACGTAACTTCAATCTCCCAATCGAACCCAAGCCCGCAGCATCCCAATCGATACAGCAATATCACCTTACACTTGCCTCGTTTGGACTCGCATTCACACTGACCACAATACAACCAACACAACCAAACGTTCCTCTATACGACAAAATCAATATACCACTCCAGCGGTCGGTTGCACGATCGGTCATTGGCATAAACGCTTATCACGTATCGCAACCATCAAAGACAAAACAGTCTTGGCTTAGTGCTCTCGCCAAGCGCATACGCGACAAAATTCCGGATGAAGAATGGGCCGCAATGCCCATGCGCCCTGCCGCAGATATCGATGATGTAATCAACAATGCCTGAATGGAATCATGCCCACATACTTTGTCGATACTTGGTTTTGGATTGCTCTCATTGACAAAAAAAGTGATGAACACGAACAAGCAGAAAGCATAAGTCGGGAAATTGGTAACGAGAATACGCTTTTACTCACAAGTGAGATGGTGTTCACAGAACTGCTTGCATATTTCAGCAAAAAAGAACAATGCTTGCGGGAAGCAGCCTCCGAGCTTGTTCAAGAACTATTTCAACGGGATGCCCAGATAACAATAGTGCATCAAACACACGATCAATTCGAAAGAGCTCTTGGGAGGTATCGTAAATTCAAGGATAAGCAATGGAGCCTTACTGATTGTGCATCGATGCTCATTATGGATGCTCACAGTATCACAACCGCAATCACTAACGACCACCACTTCACACAGGCTGGCTACAACATAAAAAACAGCTAGTCGCAAAGGGCGCCAATTAGTTGCGGCCTTATAATGTTACAGAATTTCGTCCATTTCGGTTCCTCGCTGTCATCCATCTCCCAAGCGTCGTCTTCATCGCAACCTCATAGCGCTCAAGACGCGAGTCATCGTTGGACGGTTTGATTGCAGGCTCGGAGCGTGCGAGCGTTCCGGCGCGGCTGTCTAACGATCTACCGAGCGCGATAGGATGGGTCAAAGGATGGTACGAACGCTTTGCCAAAAAATTCTATAAAATCAGCGAATGAATGGCGGAGGGGGTGGGATTCGAACCCACGAGACGGTTGCCCGCCTGCCGGTTTTCAAGACCGGTGCCTTCAACCACTCGGCCACCCCTCCAAAGGCAGAAAGATCCACAAAATCAACGCGCCTTCGCGTTTACCTTTGTTGGCTGCGCCTTAGTTTGCAACTCAGGTCCATTTATTAGCTGCGAACGCGCCGCGGAACAACCCCAAGAACGAAAGTTCTAGCGATTTTCGCCGGTTAAATTGATCTTGGCCGCAGCAAACCGTGGCAGTCGCGGCGATGTACAGCGCGCGCCTGCGCGGCTCCTTCAGATGGAGCGCCCCACCCAACGCTGCTCATCCCCCCGCTCTTCGGGGGATATTCGTTTAAATTCGGCTAAAGTTCGTGGTAGCTAAACTGCTCTTGCTGAGCGATCGCGAATGCTATGTCCTGAGCTACCTGCCGAACTTCCTGCAAGTGCCGGACTTTGACCGGAATATCTTCTTCGCGGTGAACGCGTTCGCCCATCGGCACGGTGTTATAAATCCGGGAAAGCCGGTCGACAGCATCGCTCACCACGCGATGAAGCGTCATTAACTGTTCGTTTCGAACTTGCTCGCTGCTTTGAAGATTTAGGACCGTCATGACTCCTCCACGCGGAAAATACTGGGGTCTAGCACGGTCGAGATATTCTTCCGCGCGCTGACCCGTCTTCC
>JBAVVF010000457.1:0-2836 GCA_049697155.1 Anaerolineales bacterium | reverse complement strand
GCCTAACAACACCTGGTCCCGAGGTCGTCCGGCTTCCTGCTTCATGCGGATCAACGTGTCTCGCGAGACAAATCGAACCGGAAGTGTCGCTCGCAGCGGCTTCACCAACGCGGGTGCGTATTCATCGTCGAATGGGAACGGCTCGTTTACGAAAACATCGACTGATGTTTCGCGGTGAGCGTCGCTCCAGGACCGCAGCACCTGCATTGCCTCGTCCCGGATCCAGCTTTCGCGAAGCGCTTGATCTGAAAACTGCGCCATGGATACAGGAACGATCGGGCGATAGCCATGGGCGCTGACGGCCAGTCCTCCAGCTACCAGATAGCGAACACCTGAAGTCGACGCCCGCGCTCGTCTGCGGCTCGCCAGAGGCTTCTTGTTATTGTTCTTCTAAGCCCTTGAAATAATTGGTAGCGGGGGCGGGATGTGGTCTGTCCCTGCGGTTTCGCAGTCGATCCGATTGAAGTAGCGGTAGCCGACATGCTGGAGCAGGCTAGCCGACTGGCTTACGTAGCTCAGGGCTTCGCGCGCGGGTCCTCCGTCGGATTGAGGTAGACATACGTACGTGGCCCGATTCCGGTCATCTGGAGTACGGTCTCCTCCGTGGTCCAGAGCCGGTGCGGCGTACCCGCGGGGAATAGCACGAAGCTTCCGGCCGGCAGCACGTGCTCCGGTGCGCCGCTGCCTGCCGCGCCAGTTGACCAGTGCAGTGTGCCGGAGAGCACCGTCAGATTCTCGTCCTCGCTCGGGTGCTGGTGGACCCCAATCGCATATCCCGCGCCAGCACGGAAACGGATCGTGTAGGGGCCGGGCTTGGTCGGATCCCCCACGAGCAGCGCCGTGCTCCGCCTGGGGTCCAGCGGATCCGGGATCCAGGTGTAATCGGCATCCGTCACGACACGCGGAGATCGTTCCCCCGCGACTCCAATGGCGGCGCTCTTGATCTCGACTTCCACGATCCGCACCGCCGTAGATCCGATATTGCGCGTGCTATGGCTCTGGACGTCTCGCCAGAGTGTCTGCCCCGGGCGCAGTTCCAAGGTAATCACGCTGCCGTCCGGTGCCGTTGCCTGCAGTGTGCCTCCTTCGATTACGTAGAGCACGTGAGGAAAGCGGTGCGCATGCATCGGTACGCTCCCGCCCTTCGGATATGTCGTTTCGACCACCAGTACCTCTGCGTGCTCCAGCAGCACCCTGCGAAACGCCTGCTGCTCGGGTGCGCTGTCCTGCATTCTTGGCGAGCTCATTGCACATCCTCCGATCTGGGTGGAGAGGAAGTTCGAGATTGCGATCGTGTGGGCCGTTCTGACCTTCCTGACCTGCAGCATCCAAGCAAGCGCCGTTCCGCACGCCCGCAAGCGAGATAGCCTGCTGGATTCTGTTTCCAACGAGCGCAGTAGCGGTGCGACACTTTTCGCGCCGGCGACTTCGATACGCGGAGCGTCAGTCCAAGCTTGTCCGGTCCACCACATCCGCGCAGTATCAACCGTTAGCCAGGTTGGGGACGTCGGCGAATGATCAGCTATGACGTTGCCGGATTCCGTGCTCCGCTCATGCGCTTCGGGCGCCCGACACCGCAACCGCAGGGGGCTGAGTTGCTGGTCCGCACCCTGGCGGCCGGCGTTTGCCACAGCGACCTCGATATCGACGCGACCGAGCGTGAGGCCGCATTGCGAGCCGGCGCGCTGGCAGCGGTCGTGCTGGGGCCATGAACATGAAAAAGAACCTTCATTTCGTGATCGTTTCAAAAGTCGCGCATCCCTGGTTCGATGTAGTCCACAAGGGCGCCATGGAGCAGGCTGAATTGTTGGAGAGCCAGCTCGGTGTCGACATCAAGTTGGATTACTTCGCCCCGTCATCCGCCGATGTGACCCAGCAGAATTCCGTGCTGAAAACGGCTGCAGCCAGCAAACCGGACGGAATCGCCATTGATCCCGTCGATGCCCTGGGAAATATGCAGGAAATAGACAACATCAGGAATCAAGGTATTCCCCTGATCCTGTTCGACTCTCCGTCCCCGGATCCCGGGATCACGAGCGTCGGCAATGATTTCACTCAGCAAGGCGTCATTGCCGCCAGGCGTCTGGTTGGGCTGATTGAAGAAAGGGGAAAGGTTGCTGTCATGCAGGGAGTTCCAACAGCTCCAAACCATAAGGAGCGTTATGAGGCACAGATAGCCATGCTGAGGACGTACCCGGGCATCGTGATCGTTGATGGTGGTGTTGACAACGACGATATCGAGACGGCGAGGAAGCAGGCCGCAGCCGTTCTCGCGTCGAACCCTGATCTCAGTGGGTACTTATGCTGTGACGCTTCCGGACCAATAGGAATCGCCGAAGCTATCAGGGAAGCGAAAAGAATCGGCAAGGTACGAGTGGTTGGCATGGATGGAATCAGGCCGATACTTGAAGCCATCAAGGAAGGAATACTGGAGTCATCATCATCGACCATCCCGAGAATGCAGGGCTCCATGTCAATCCTGATGTTGTGGCAGGCTTCTCTGGGGGTTCAGATTCCGCGAAGGATTGACACAGGTATCGATGTGATCACTCGGGAGAACGTGGATCGTTTCCTGGCTTTGTCCTAGGCCGTTGCGCAGCCCGTCACGAGAAAGCGCGGGCGACTGCATTCGACGCTTGCGTATCACGGCACGATGCGCACGCCCTTGCTGAGCATCGGGGCCGCGCGAAATCCGACTGTTGATGATCGTAACGGTTCGCGATCGGAAGACTGCCGTTGAGGGCACCGCGGCCCGCGCTCGTCTGCGGGCTGATGGCTTGTAGTTGTTCTTCCAAGCCATTGATCAAGTTGGTAGCGGGGGCGGGATGTGGTCTGT
>JBAVVF010000456.1:0-1760 GCA_049697155.1 Anaerolineales bacterium | reverse complement strand
GTACAGCCAGATTGCCCTGGGTATGTCCCTCCACTTCGACCGCACTGCCAATGACGATCTCCTGGCCGCGGATTTCCGTCTGGGCGGAGATCACGACCGGGATGCCGGAAACCAGCCACTCGTTCCCGTTCTGACTCGTAACCAGGCCGGTAAACTCCACTTCCGTCGAACGCCCTTCGGCAAAGACCTCCTGCAGTTCATGGAGTCGTTCATTTTCATGTTCTACCTCGAGTGCTTCGCGCTGCTGCAAATTGAAGGTGAACAATAAGAGCAGATCTTCCCAGGTGCGCTTGACCGGATAAAGATTATCCCCCGGGACGGTGGTCGAGGCCGCCTGGACAAGACCGGTCCCGCTGATGAAGAGTGCCGCGACAACCGTCAACGTCACCGCAACCCGGCGAGCCGAGGCGAACCAGAACCGCCGCGCAGATCTTTTGGACGCGCGCATTTCCGCTGCCTGCTGGAGCAGCCGGATCCGATTGCGCCTGACCACCTCCGCGGCAGGAGTGGCGACCGCCATCCGCTTTGCGCCTGCAGAAGCTTCGAGGATGGGACGCAGTTCAGCGGCCAGCTCGGGGTAGCGGAAGAGAACGGTGTCGATGTCGGCACCCTTTTCGATTTCCTCGAGGCAAATTTCCAAAACTTCATACCGCGTATTCATAATTCACCTCCCCGATCTGCCGCTGGAGCGAGGCCAGCGCGCGGAACTGGAGAGCCTTTACAGCATTGATATTTTTCTTCAAATGGGCGGCTGTCTCTTCGATGGAATATCCCTGCCCGAAGCGCAGAGCCAGCACATGCTGTTGTTCGGTGGTCAATTGAGCGTAGGCGCTCTGAACCAGTTGGTTCTGCTCGCGGACATCCACTTCGGAATGGACGCTGGGGGAACCGTCCGGGATGGATTCGGACAAAGCTTCTACGGGCCGGCGGTAGCGCCGGCGAAGATGGTCATTTACGGCATGGGAGGCCGTCGCGATCAGCCAGCCCTTCAGGCTGGACTGCGGTCCCTGCTTCCTTTGGACAGCCTCAAGCAGACGCATGAAGACATCGCTGGCGATATCCTCTGCGACTGTGTCATCAGTGATCCGGTAACGGACGTAACGATAGACTTCGGGAAAATATAGATCGTAAATGGCGCCGATGGCCTGCGAGTCCAGACTCTGCAAGCCATCGAGTGCTCGACGTTCATCGTAAACTGACATGATTTGCGGGGCCCCTCGCCTTATCAATTGAGTTCGAGTTCCATATCTTATCATGTTTAGTATATCACCCGGGCAGGTCCCCGACGTAGCCTGACCGGGTCGAAGAATTGTCTGGTATCCTGCAACTGCCATTGCCATCGTCGCCACCACCTCTATGTAATTAGCGCCGCGGGTGTCCTCACCGCTGCCATCCGTCTTTCCTGCACTTGACTCGGTTCAACCGAATAGTCGCTCCAGCCTGCCGAAAGTTACGGGCCGCGGAGACAAAAAAAGCCTCCGTGCCAGAGCAGGAGGCCATTCAATCGAAGGCTTTTTAGATGGGTGGGTTATCCAGCCGAATTCCGTGTCCCCGGACGGTATCGATGTACTGGTGGGTCGGGTCGAGGGTGGCAAGCCGGTCACGCAGACGGCGGATCAGGGCATCCAGAGCCTGATCGGAGACGCCGGCAGCCTGCTCATCCCCCCAGACCGCAGAGACCAGATCGGGCCGGCTGACGACCTGTCCGTGGCTTTCATACAGCAGCCAGAGCAATTTGAACTGCTGAGCCTAGAGGGGCG
>JBAVVF010000455.1:0-4424 GCA_049697155.1 Anaerolineales bacterium | reverse complement strand
GGGCATGCGCGTCACGTTCGAAGATCGCAAAATAGACCTGGCGCAGGATGGTGGCAAAGGCGTCGTCCATCTGCTTGAACAGGATGTCGCGGCGCACGGCTTCGTCGGTCTCTGCCGCCAGCAGCTTTTCGGTCAGCATCATCTCGCCGAACGTCGAGGCGGTCTCAGCCAGCGGCAGCGATGAATGGAACGTGAACGTACCGTGGTGGGATGCCAGCATGGTGTGGATGGCGTGTCCAAGTTCGTGCGCCAGCGTGGCCACATCGCGTGCCCGGCCGGTATAGTTCACCAGCACATAGGGCGTCACCTCAGGATTGATCGAGGCACAGAACGCGCCGCCCTGCTTGCCCTTGCGGACTTCGCTGTCGAGATGGTCCTGGTCGAAGACGCGCTGTGCCAGCTCCCCAACCCGCGGCTCGAAGGCGCTGAACGATTCCAAGACCATCCTCGCCGCCTCGCCAAACTCGAATGCTTTATCCGACTTGGCAACCGGGGCATAAATGTCGTAGCGGCGCAGTTTGCTCATCCCCACGTGTTTGGCCTTCATCCGGAAGTAACGCTGGAAGATTTTGGCATTCTTCTTCGTCACATCCAGCAGCACGTCCACCGCCTCGTCCGAGATATCGTTCCGGAGGTTGCGGGAGGAGATCGGAGTGCTGAACTTGCGCAGGGTGATGTTTTCGTTGTGCCAGTCCCGGGCCCGGGTCTGGTACATCTGCCCCAGGATGGAACCGTCCTGACCGTAGACCCGATACAGCTCCTGATAGGCAGCCGCCCGCAGTCCGGCGTCCGTTCCCTGGATGTAGGGCTGCAGCTGGGCCCGGGTCAATTCCCTGACCTCGCCGTCCACTTCCAGTTTAAAGACATAACGGTTCGTAACGGCGTTATATAGATTGACGAGCGCGTTCGAGCCGGTCACATCCTTGAGATTGACCACCTTCTCTTCCGATTCGCTCAGGGTATGCGGCTTGAAATGGCGCATGGCTTCGAGATAATACCGGGTATCACCGGAGGCAGCCATCAGACGGTCGGCATTTGCAGCGTCCAGGTCCTTCCACCACAGGTCGAAGAACAGCGTGCGGTTCTGGATCTCGGCCACGAACTGCTGGACACGTCCCAGCAGGCTTTGGGCGTTCTGGTCCTGTGTATCGCCGGCAAAAGAGAGTTCCGCGAAGGCATACACTTTATTGACGATGCGCAGGGTTTCTTCCGCGGCCTGCACAACATCGAGAAAGGTATCGGCATCCATATCCGCTTTGAGTTTGCCGCGCACGCCTTCGAAGGACGCGACCTGCTCCTCGACGTTGTCGAAGGCCGTCTGCAGTTCCGGCGTGTTGAAGCCGGGGAAGAGTTCACCCAGGTCCCACTTTTTGACTGAATAAGCCATAAACAATTCTCTCCTCTATTGATTTCCGTCATTGCGAGGAGTGACGCCGACAGCGTCACGACGAAGCAATCTCCCCTTTGCTAGCCTAAATGAGATTGCTTCGCCTGCGGCTCGCACATCGTCCCCTTCAGGGGAATGACGTCACAAACTCGATCGGATGTGCACAATATCTCCGTCCTTGACGAGATATTCCTTGCCTTCGAGCCTGAGCTTGCCTTTGGTCTTCGCTTCATTCATCCCGCCCAGGCTGACGAGGTCGTCGTAGTGCACCACCTCCGCCCGGACGAAGCCGCGCTGCAGATCGGTATGGATCTCGCCGGCCGATTCCTGGGCGGTCGCGCCCCGCCGCGTCTCCCAGGCCCGGACCTCGTCCTCGCCGACCGTGAAGAAGGACTGCACCTGCAGCAGGTCGTAGGACAGGCGGATCATCCTGTTCAGGCTGAGTTCTTCGATGCCGTATTCCTGCATGAAGACCTCGGCATCCTCGAGCGAAAGCTGGGCGATCTCCATCTCCAGCTTGCCCTGCAGGGCCACCGACGGCGTCTCGAACTCCCAGGCGGGTGCGGTCTGGCCTTCGCCCATGTTGAAGACGATCAGCACCGGTTTGCGGGTCAGCAAGCCAAAGCTCGCAAGGATTTTACTCTCCTCGGCCGAGACTTCCACCTTCCGCAGAGGGGTATTTTCGGAGAGAGTCTCGCGCAGGCGCTGGAACAGGGCAGTCTGGCGCTCGTTATCGACCTTGTCGGTGCCGCCCTTTTTGCGCTCCTCCGTCAGGCGCTCCAGCTTGCGCTCCACCGCGATCAGATCGTTCAGGAGCAGTTCGCTGAGCATCACATCCGCGTCCCGGGCCGGATCGATGCTGACCATAGTGTGCGGGACACTGTCGCCCTCGAAGCCGCGCACGACCAGGATAAAGCCGTCCATCTGGGTCAGCTGGTTGAGCAGCTGCCCGGAAATGCCGCTTTTCGCCGCGCCGCTTTCCAGGCCGGCGATATCCGCATACGTCACTTTGGCATAGATCGTCTTCTTCGGCTTGAACATCTCCGAGAGCCGGGTCACACGCGGGTCCGGCACCTCCACCACTGCCGTGTGGACTTCGAAGCGTCCCGCCGAAGCGGTCGTGGGCGTGTTGCCGCGTGTCAGGGCGTTGAAAATGGTGGTCTTTCCTGATTGGGGTAGTCCAATGATTCCGAGTTTCATCTTATCCTTTGCGTAGGCAGATTGCCAACACCGCGCCTGCGGTTCGGTGCAGGTATCCGCCTTACTTGACCTTCATGTTGGGAGTGGTATACTTTGGTTCGCCCCGCTGAGGCGGGCTCTTCGACAAAATTAGCCGAAGTGGCGGAATAGGCAGACGCGCACGACTCAAAATCGTGTTCCCTCCGGGAATGTGGGTTCGATTCCCACCTTCGGCACTGATTTTCACCCGCATTATACCCTGACGGATACTTGACTCAAGGCATCCTCCCCTACGGGAGGATGTTGGCTTAAGCATAATTTTCCGGAAATGAACCGCTGAACGGTTGACTTTCAATATGCCGCGTTATAGAATGAAAATACGCCGACAGTCAAACTCGTAAGACCGACGATTATCATGAGGGCAGAATAAGCTTATCCACCAGCTTTATGGGACTGCCCTTGCAGGTTCGATGTTTTTACCCGGAGGTGAGAGATGAAACTATACCTGATCTTCCTGCTCATTGATGTGTTCATTTTACTGGCATATCCGTTTGTTTTTATATCGGGAAAAGTGCGCCAGCTTCTGAAATTTAAGAGATAATAGCTCTGTATCCCACACCTGACCCGGCGCGGGCAGGTGTAACACTCAAGGAGCCCGCCATGCCATCAATGAACGATGTTCTGGGGATCATCATGGGAGGAGGCCGGGGCTCGCGCCTGCATCCATTGACCAAGATGCGCTCGAAGCCCGCCGTCCCGATCGCCGGGAAGTACCGCCTCATCGATATTCCCATCAGCAACTGCATCAATTCGGGCATCTACCGCGTGGCGATCCTAACCCAGTACAACTCCGTCTCGCTCCACCGGCACATCTCCCAGGCGTATCACTTCGACGTGTTCCACACCGGCTGGGTGCAGATCTGGGCAGCCGAGCAGACGCCGCAGAGCACCAGCTGGTACCAGGGCACCGCGGACGCCGTCCGCAAGCAGCTGTTCGAGATCCAGGCCACCGGCGCCGAATACGTGCTGATCCTGGCCGGCGACCATCTTTACCGCATGGATTATTCCACCATGGCGGAATTTCACTGGGATAAGGATGCCGATATCACGGTGGCAGTTCAGCCGGTGGCGCGCAGCGAGGCTTCCCGCCTGGGAATCCTGAAGCGCGAGTCCAATGGACAGATTTCTGCGTTCGTGGAAAAGCCGAAGGACCCCGCGGTCCAGGACCGGTTCGTCAGCCGCGACGATCCGGAGCGTCCCCTGCTTGGATCCATGGGGAACTACATGTTCAAAACCAGGGTCCTGATCGACCTGCTTATGTATCACCTGCGGCATGACGATTTCGGGGGTGAGATCATCCCCGAAGCGATCAATTCTCATAAAGTCTATGGCTTTGACTTCGACGGGTACTGGGAGGATATCGGGACCATCCGGTCTTTCTATGAAACCAACCTGAAACTGACCGAGCCGGACCCGCCGTTCAATTTCTATGACCCAAAAGCAACCATCTATACTCACGCGCGCTTCCTGCCCGGCTCGACCGTGGAAGACAGCGAGCTGAAGGATGTCCTGATTGCGGAAGGCTGTCAGATCCGCAAGGCGGAGATCAGGCATTCGATCGTGGGGATTCGCAGCCAGATCGCGGAAGGAACGGTCATCCGGGACAGCATCCTGATGGGTGCGGACTATTATCCCGACGAACGACCGCGCGGCAGCCTGCCGATCGGGATCGGCCGCAACTGCCACATCGAATCCGCAATCCTTGATAAAAACGTGCGGATTGGCGATAACGTAGTAATCCGTCCCTTCCCGCGCGACAAAGATATCGATGGCGATCTTTATTTTGTCCGTGATGGGA
>JBAVVF010000454.1:0-6134 GCA_049697155.1 Anaerolineales bacterium | reverse complement strand
TACCTGTTGCTTGTGTACATGTTTACGCCCTATCTCAATTCCTTCCCGCTATAACCCAATATCTGTCTGGCCACCACCAACCGGTTGATCTGTCCCGTACCTTCGTAAATATCGGTGATCTTGGCGTCGCGGAACCATTTCTCGGCCAGGAACTCGCGGCTGTACCCGAGCGGGCCCAAAATCTCGACGACCTTCTGGGTGATCTTTGTGCCGACATCACCGGCCTTCACCTTGCTCATCGAAGACTCCAGTGCGTTCGGCTTTTTGTTATCCGCCATCCAGACGGCCTTGATCACCATCAACCAGGCGGATTTCAACATGATATCCATGTCGATGACATCCCGTTCGATGGAAGTCAGCTTCTGGCGCGGCAGCCCGTAGCGGATCTGGATTCCGTTCTCGGCGAGTTTCTCCTTCAGGAACTCGAGCGCGGCGCGCGCGACGCCCAGGCCGGACGCGGCCACGAGGGGCCGGGTCGCGTCGAAGGTGGCCATCGCGCCCTTGAAGCCGGTGGTCGTCTTTTCCACGGTCGGACTGCCCAGAACGTTGTCGTACGGCACGCGTACATCCACGAACGAGATCGCGGCCGTGTCGCTGACCCGGATCCCCATCTTATGCTCGAGCTTCGTGACCCTTACGCCCGGCGTCCCCGCCTCGATGACGAAGGCGCGCATCCCGGCGCGTCCCGCCGCCGGATCGATCGAGGCCCAGACCACCACGAAACCCCTGCCAAGCTGTTCGTAGGCAGTCAAGGCCTTATCTCCGGAAGTGACGAAGATCTTCTCGCCGTTGATCACCCATTCTTTGGTGTTCTCATCGAGCACCGCCCGCGTGCGGATGGAGGCCGTATCCGAGCCCGCGCCTGCTTCGGTCATGCACATCGCGGCCAGGGTGGGTTTCTCATCGCCGAAGCGCGCCAGGAACCTGGCTTTCTGCTCCGGCGTGCCTGCCGCCTGGACGGCCGCCGCGCCCAGTCCGCCGCCGGGCGTGACGAGGTACATGCCCACGTCACCCCAGGCCAGCATCTCGATCTGCACGGCCAGCGCCTGGTAAGCAATCGGCGGGCGCTTCTCCTTTTTCTCGTCCCCGTTGTGACCATTGCCTCGTTCTTTCGGAGCCAGTGAGCCGACACCCGTTGCCTTCATGGCGGTATGCATAAACTCAATGTAATCCCAGGGGTTCTCGTGCTCATGCTCGTCAAAATAGCGCGAGCGCGCCCGCATCATCTCTTCGGCAACAGTCTTCAAAACGAACTGGGTTTGGACAATTGGTTTTGGTGCTTCAAATTCGATTGGCATAAGGTTTCTCCTGTCTCCCATGTCGTTGCGAGGAGTGACGCTTTTAGCGCCACGACAAAGCAATCTCATGTAAGCAACTTAGTTGAGATTGCTTCGCCACTCGCTTCGCTCGGGCTCGCAACGACATCAAATAATCGCTAATCCGGTAAACATCGCGAAGCCGCGCCCATTCCGCATCCACATCTCGACCGGGTGCTCGCGGATATATCCGTGCCCGCCCAGGATCTGCACGGCGCGGTCCGTGA
Source organism: Anaerolineales bacterium (assembly GCA_049697155.1). Classification (GTDB taxonomy): domain Bacteria; phylum Chloroflexota; class Anaerolineae; order Anaerolineales; family Villigracilaceae; genus Defluviilinea. The sequence continues at coordinate 4,591 of JBAVVF010000454.1, read as the reverse complement.
CGCTCATGGCCATGTCTGCCGCGCCGACGCAGGCCAGGTAGGCTTCGGTGAAGGCGTCCTCCTTCCCCGTGTCCAGCTTCCAGGCGGCTTCCCACGTGAGCAGGCGGCTGGCTTCGATCTCCGTCCGCATTTCAGCGAGCATAAAGGCAATGGCCTGTTTCTGCGCGATCTTGACACCGAAGGCTTCGCGTTCTTTGGCATAGTTCAGGCTGTATTCGAACGCGGCATTCGCCACACCGACCGCGGTCGCGGCGGTGGCAAGGCGCAGCGCAGCCAGGACCGGTTCAAAGTCATGGCCCGAGGCCCCGCCCAGCCGGTTCGATGCTGGAATCCTGACACCATCAAGATTGACCCGGTAGAGTGGAAGCGCGTTCAGGCTCATCAACTTTTCACGTTCCTCGCCGATCGTCAGTCCTGCCGCGCCCTTCTCCACGATGAAGCCCTGCGTCTGTCCATCCAGGCCGGCATAGATCAGAATTGTTTCAGCATCCTTCGCAAAGGGGACGAACGCCTTCTCACCCTTGAGTACATATTCTTCACCGTCGAGTGTTGCAATCGTCCGGAGAGAAAGCGGATCAAAGTCGAAGGCATATTCGATCAGCGCTGCCGTGTAGGGTCTCCATTCGCCTTCGATCACCTTTGGCAGGTATGTCTGTTTTTGCTCCTCGCTGCCTGCCAGCAGGATCGGCGTGGCAAACAGGGACGGAGTCATCACCGCCAGCGTCCCGGCCAGATCGCCGAACGCCATCTCCTCGACGGCCAGCACGCCGGTGACCGCGCTCCGATCCCCGAAGCCGCCGTAGGCTTCAGGGATGGAGGCTTGCAGTAGGCCGATCTCCCAGCCTTTGCCGATAAGCTTCCTCGGCAGTTCACCACCCTCCTCGGCTTCACGCGCCGCGGGACGCAGGTCGTTACCGGCGTACTTTCCCACCGCCTCGACAAGCATTTGCTGCTCCTCAGTCGGTTCAAACGAGTACATAAGCCCTCTCCTTTGGTAAGATTTCAGACTCGGAAACTTCACGCAAGCGACGGTAGCTGGCAGGCCTGCCCTGCTCCAGCTCGTCGGGATTGGTGATTTCGATCATGCCGTGCTCGTAAAAATACTCGACATACGCGCCGGTTTTTTCCATCACGAGCAATTGGTTGTACCCGCCCATTTCACCGTAGACAGCCTGACAAATCTCCGCGATCGTCAGGGGAGCACTGAGCGCCTCCATGGCCTTGCCCATACGCCGGACAATGTTTTGTTTGGTGGCTTCGATCTGGGCAGGCAGATCCGTAATCGCCTCGTTGTGCCCATTTAAAACCAGACGCGCACCTTTCGACCAATGTCCAAGGCGCGCCAGGGAGGCAAGGTAGTGATCGAGCCCGCTGTAGGGATTGATCGATTCGGGCGAAAGGTGCGGCGTGACCCGTTCCACGACCATATCCCCGCAGAAGATCACATCGTCCAAACGGATTGCAACATGTCCGGGACAGTGCCCGGGCAGGTGAATAAACTCAAAGTCGCCGAGGCGCATATCCGCGGCTTCATAGGTGAAATCAACAGGCACCGACTGATAGATGGCTTTGGAAAAACGGTATACGCTGAGGATATGCTCACGCGTCTCTTCGGCGAGGCCGGCCTCCGTTAGGAACAAGGTGAGACGGCGGCCGATCAGGGCCAGCCGGGATTCGTGGTGCGCCACCGTCTGGAGATCCAATTCATGGACTCCAATCCTGGCCGTTGTCAGCGGACGCAGCTTTGTGAGCCCGCCGAAGTGATCGATGTGGGCATGGGTTAAAAAGATGTGAGTTAGGTCCGAAGGTTCAAGTCCTGCCTGTCCTAAACCGGACAGCAAGTTTGCGTGGGAGGAGTCTGTGCCTGAGCCCGCGTCAATCAATACGCAGTAGTGATCCTTGCGGATGACGTAGACATATGCCCAGAAACCGGGAAAAGCTTCAACAGGAATGCGATGGATTTCCGCCCCGCCTGAGGTTTCAAAAGAAGCGAAGATCAGCTTTTTGCTCATTTCAGCAGACCGTTCAGGAGCAAATTCGAATACTGGTCGGCAATCTGATCAATTTCAAGCGGGCCATCTGGGCTGTACCAGGTGATCGTCCAATTCATAATGCCGAGGATCGCACGCGCCGAGAGCGCGGGGTCATCGCATTTGAAGAGTCTGGCCGCCACACCCTCCTCCAAAACGCTCCGCCACAAAGCTTCGAACCTGTCGCGGTTCGGCACATGCCGGGCATGTTGTTTGCGCTCCAGCGAACGATGCTCAAACAGCAGCACCGCTGAAAGGTCGGTATTTTCCGTCAGAATCTGTAAATATGCCCGGATCATCTCACGCAGCTTTTTGTCGGCCGGAATTTCCTGGATGGAAATTGCAGAGATGCGCTCGAGGAGGAGCTCCAGGGCGCGGTCGAGCAGGGCCAGCAGGATCTCCTGTTTGGAGGAGACGTGATGATAAAGGCTGGCTTTTTGCAGGTTGACTGCTTCCGCGATATTCGCCATGGAGGCGCCATGGAATCCTTTTTGGCGAAAGACCTGCGCCGCCGCTTCAAGAATGTCATCTCGGGTCATCGGATTCTCCCTACCGAACGGTTGGTAGAGACATAATTTATCAGAGTTGCAGGGCAAAGTCAAGAGCGAGGCGAAGTAGGGTTGTCCCCCACTGATTTCATTTAGTCTCTTATGCCAAAAAATGCTATAATGAAATCATGGTAACACCAGAAACTACTTCTGAAGTAATTCCTCCTCGCCCTGCAGGAGAGGTTAATCCCACCGATCAAGAGAAAAAGACGAAACGAATCATCGCTGCTGTCATTATCGCTGCAGTGATCATCCTGGCGGGTCTTATCGCTGCGATCTGGTACTTGATGCAAGGCACCACACCCACCGATCGCATCCGTGACATTTTCATTATTGTCGTCGCGCTCGAGTCACTGGTGATCGGAGTTGCTCTCATCATACTCATCATTCAGCTGGCGGGCCTCATCAACCTGCTGCAAAACGAAGTGCGCCCGATTTTGAATGCCACCAACGAAACGGTCAACCACTTGCGCGGCACCACGGAATTCCTGGGCGAGAGTGTCGTCGAGCCGGTCATCAAGCTTAACGGCTATCTGGCCGGCATGAACCGGGTGATCGAGTTGATGGGACTCAGGAAAAAATAAGCAGAGAGTTTTCTTTCGAGCAGTCTACAGATTTTGCGGTGCCATTTCCGTGCATCTGCATAATCTGGGATGAAATTTTGCAAATACATTCCAAATATTAATAACCAACCAAGGAGGTTACTATGTCTGATCGTGATGAGTTTGGCGCCTTTCTCGTAGGTTTCATTGTCGGCGGGCTTTCGGGAGCTGTTGTAGCGCTGCTCTTTGCTCCGCAATCCGGTGAAGAGACCCGGGCATTGATCAAGGATAAGTCCATCGAGCTGCGCGACAAAGCTCAGGTGACTGCCGAAGAGGCGATCGCCCGCGCCGAAGCAGTCGCAGCCGATGCCCGCGCCCGGGCGGATGAGCTGGCCCGACAACTGCGCGAGCGCGGCCACGAAGTGGTCGAAGACGTGCGCGAACGCGGCAAGAGCGCCATGGATGCCGTTCGCAGCAAGGCCGGCAAGAAATCCGACGAAGCCGGCGTGGCATAAGCCAGCTTTAGCAAAACAAGGGTTTGACCAGCCGTGTCAAACCCTTATTTTTTTTGTCCACAGGATTGCTTGTGAAAACACTCCTGCGGTTCTTCTTCCGCCTGCTCTATCATCAGTTTGCCTTCACATATGACCTGGTCGCGGCGGTGGTTTCATTCAATCGCTGGAAAGACTGGGTCATCAGCGTGATTCCCTTCATCGCCGGGAGGCGCGTCCTCGAGGTCGGACACGGGCCCGGTCATTTGCAGCGCGCACTCCTGAGCCGGAATCTGATCGCTGTCGGAATAGACGAATCTCCTCAAATGGGCCGTCTTGCCAGACACAATCTGAGGCGGCGGGAACTTTGGCAGTCACAAACCTCATCTTCCTCCGTCCACAGTTCCTCCACTCACGATCCATCCTCAGCCTCCTCTCAGTCCGGCTACACGCAAATCAACTTGACACGAGGCATCGCACAACATCTCCCCTTTTCAGGCGAAACATTCGATACCCTCGTTGCCACCTTCCCAGCCGAATATATCTTCGACCCGGAAACGTTAGCCGAAGCCCGGCGGGTGCTGGTTCCCAGCGGAAGATTTGTCATCCTGCCGGGCGCGCTGATTACCGGCCGCGGGCCATTGGATCGCCTGCTGGCCTGGATATTCCGCGTGACCGGCGAAGCACCTCCCAACCTGACGAAAGTCATCCATGACAGATCCAGCGAGTCTCTGGCTCGGGCCGGTTTCCAGGTTGAGACTCATGAGATTGCTGTAAAATCAAGCCTGGTATTTATCGTGCTGGCCACCAAAAGTCAAATTATCGAAAAGGAAAAGCATGCTTCGAAAACTCCGTGAACCTGTCAACAGCCTGACTCACTGGGGCGGCGCGATCCTGGCCCTGGTCGGGTTGATCGTCCTGCTCATCGTCGGCTGGGACACGCCCGCCAAGGTCGTTTCCCTGCTGGTCTATGGTTTCAG
>JBAVVF010000453.1:0-7078 GCA_049697155.1 Anaerolineales bacterium | reverse complement strand
AAACGACTACAATTTGAGTGTCCATGAGTTTTTCCTTACTTTGGAGGTCGGGATACCCCAACTGTAATGCAAACTCATGGACTTTTCTATACCAGCTACTCTAGGTAGCAACTTGAGTTAATTTATTGTAGATATTGTGTCCCGCCGCCGAGGATGAACCGAATGACCATATCATTCACAATCCACTCGATCGGGGCGTGGTCGTCGGTGAAGACGGTCGTCGTTTCGTAGCCGGTCTTGAGATTTGCGAAGGTCGTCTGCATCGAAGCGATCAGCAGCGGGTGAATGCCTGCCTCCTGTGAAAGCGTGACGAGGTTTGCGGCGAAGTTCTCAGGCGAGGTTTTTTGTTTGGTGGCGAAGATCATCGTGTTGAGCGAGCCGGGGATATCCACGGTGTAGATGGAGGGGAAGATGGTCCCCATCGTCGTGGCCAGTCCGTCGATCAGCCGCCGGTCGCCCGGGACGCTGGCGCTGTTGAGGGTCAGGACCCCGTCGTCGGCCAGATGATCGGCCGCGATTTGAAAGAATTCCTGCGTCGTCATGTGCGGAGGGATGTACGGCGGGCGGTATGCATCCACGGCGATGATGTCGTACTTGTATTCGCTTTGTTCGAGATTCCATCTTCCGTCGCCAACATAAACGTTCAGGTTGGGCATGGTCATGCCGAAATACTTGCGTCCCACTTCGACGATCTCCGGATCGATCTCGAAGCCGTCGATCGGGATATCGCCGTAGACGGCGGTCATCTGGCGGGCGGTCGTGCCGGCGGCCAGTCCCACGATTGCGACCCGCTTTACGTCAGACGGTTCCCGGTCCGCGTAAAAATAGGGGCTGACCAGAAACTGATCCCAGGGACCGTTGTACTGCAAGGTATCCGGATGATAGATAGAGTGAACGCCCTGGCCCTCGTTCAGCCGCAGGATCGTAAAACCGTTCTGCTCCGCCACCTGAATGTAGTTGTACGCCGACTCGGTTTCGTAGATCTGGCCCGTATTGCTCTTGAGCGCCTGTCCCCTGGACAATGCTGCGACGATCGCCAGCACCACCGGCATCCACAAAAGTCTGAACATGTCGCGCCGGCTGGCAAACTTCCCCAGTCCTGCGAGTGCCACGAACAGCAGGAGCAGGCTGAACACGAGAAATGTGTTTTTCGTCCCGATCGCGGGGATGGTGACCAGCGTCGGTAAAAAGGTGCCAATGAACGATCCCAGGGTGGAGATGGCATAGATCTGCCCCGAGATCTTGCCTGCGTTGGCGGTATTGTCCATGGACAGGCGGATGGCGAAGGGAGAGATCGTTCCGAGCAGGGTAATGGGGACGCTGAAGAGTACGAGAACCGCCAGGAACGACGCACCCAGCACACCGACCTGCAAAAACTCGAACGCGCTCGCCGCGGCTCTGAGGACGGGACCCGCGATATAAGGTACGAGTCCCAGCGTGAACGCGCCCCAGGCAAGCACGCGATAGAGCGCGGCGGGTGTGGGGTTGGCGTCCGCCCACTTGCCGCCGAGAAAATATCCGAAGGTCAGATAGATGAGGATGAGACCGATGATGCTGGCCCAGACGATGTTGCTTGTCCCGAACACGTTGCCGATCAGACGTGCGGCAGCCAGCTCGGCGGCGAGCGTGGTCATGCCGGAGATGAAAACGGTGAAAAGTAAATAACGGCGCATGGCTTATCCTGTGGTGAGATGCGAGGATTATACCTGTAAGCTCAAGGCGCCGTCCCCGGCGCCGGTACCGCTGCGCACGTCGCTACGCGACAGTCTTCGAGACGGCGCCTTGAGCAGGGGTAATAATGTGGTAAAATCCGAGCCGTTGTCGTCTCCGTCCCGCACCGCGCGGGACGCTTTTGTGCCGGTGAAACGGCGGAACCGCAATGAGCGAACCCAAAAAACTCCCTGAAATGGACCCCTCGCCGGTGGCGAACATCTCGCAGTCTGACGTGCGGTCGGTCCATGCCGAGCTGGTGCGGATGCATCAGTCCGATGCGGAGGTGATCATCGCCGAAGAGGTGGGGCTCGACCGGAGCGCGGTCGGCAACCTGAAGGCGGAGCACGTTGCGGCGCGCACGTCCCTGATGGGGACCGTCAGCGCGACGGACCTTTCGTCGCAGAATTCGATCATCGGATACGTTCAGGCGGAGACCGCCTCCGTGAGCGGGTATACAGGTGCGGTCGCGGCGCGCAGCGCAGAAGTCCATCAGGGCATCACAGGCCTGGTCGCGGGGAACGATGTCCGCGTGGAAGGTTCGCGGGCGGTGCTGCTGATCGGTCGGAACGTGACCGGTAATGTGACCACGCTGATCGATTCCCGCTCCGCCCTGATCGCGGGCCTGACCGGCGGCCTGTTCGCAGGTGTAATTCTTTTGCTCGGAAGATTATTGTTCGGGCGAAGATAATTTTTTGTAAATGTAGTGACGACTTTAGTCGTTTATATTGAGCGACTGAAGTCGCTACTACAGAAATTCTATTCATAGAGCGAAGGTAACCCCGAGATGCGGGGTGAGAGGCGCTCGAGGAGTTAAGATGGAGAAAGTAGTAATCAAGGCTGAGAAACGTGATGTGATCGGCAAGCAGGTGAAGGCTCTGCGCCGCTCCGGCAAACTGCCGGCGGTGATCTATGGGCGCCACACCGAGCCGATCAATATTCTGCTGGATGCCCACACCGCCTCGCTGGCCCTGGGCAAGCTGACGTCCTCCAGCCTGGTGACGATCGAAGTGGGCGGGAAGCAATATCCCGCGCTCGTCCGCGAGAAGCAGCGTGACTACATCAAGAACCGCCTGCTGCATGTGGACTTCCTGGCTGTCTCGCTGACCGAGACCCTGCGCGCCAGCGTGGCCGTGAACTTTGTCGGCATCTCCCCGGCAGTCAAGGATTTCAATGCGGTTCTGGTGAAAAACCTCGAATCGCTCGAGGTGGAATGTCTCCCCGCCGACCTGCCGGAACGCATCGAGGTGGACATTTCCGTCATGGCCAAACCGGGCGACGGTGTCCGTGTCAAGGAAGTTCAGGTCTCCGACAAGGTCCGTCTGCTCAATGACCCCGAGACGATGGTCGCGGTGGCAACCTTTGCCAAGGTCGAGGAAGAAGTCGCGGCGGTTCCGGGTGCGGAAGGCGCCGAGGCGGCTGCCGAAGAGCCCGAACTCGCGGTGGAACGCGGCAAGAAGGAAGAAGAGGAAGGCGAAGAGTAAGCCGTTCGCCCGCAGGACTGCTATGCTTGTCAATAGGAAACTCCCCGATTTCGGTCGGGGAGTTTTGTTTACCCATGTCGTTGCGAGGAGGAGCGTAGCGACGACGAAGCAATCCCTTCATTCATCGGAGATTGCTTCGCTCACCTGGTCTCGATACGTGCTTCGCACACTCGACCAGCGTTCGCTCGCAACGACATCTTACAATCCCAACACCTTCAAAAAATCGAGGGTCATGCGGGCGGTCGCGCCCCAGAGCAGCTCGCCATCGTAGGGATGGTAGGCGATCAGGGAACGCCTCCTGCCCTGCATTTCAAACTCCCACCGATTCGACGGGTTCGCCAGCCACCCGAGCGGAATCGTGAAGATGCGCGCCACCTCATGTTCACCGACACGAAAGACAGCCGGCCATTTGACAACTCCCACCACGGGTGTCACGCGGAAGTAGGTAATCGTGATCAGGTTCGACAGCCTTCCCAAAACCTTCACGCTGCCCGGATCGATACCGATCTCCTCCTCGGCTTCGCGCAAGGCGGTTTGTTCGGGCGTTGTCTCGCCTTCGTCACAGGCACCGCCCGGGAAGGAGACCTGACCCTTGTGCGATTCGACCGTGTCGGTGCGGCGCGTAAAAAGCAAATGCCACTCCTCGTCCTGCCAGACCAGAGGGATCAGGACGGCCGCGCACTTGAGAGTCGTCTCCTCGGTCAACTCGATTTCCGAGAAGCCGTCGGAGGAAGGATCACCCTGGATGGCGGCGTGCAGGTGCTGGGAGATCTGATCTTCGGTCAGTGTGATGGGCATGGAACTGGAAAGTGCGAATGGAGGGCGGAGTTGAGGCATGGAGGAAAGATGTAAAAAGTGAGAAGAAAGAGGAAAGAAGAAAGGCGGGGTTAACTTTCCGCGCGGACGGGGCTGCCGCAATACGCGCATTCGGCAGTCAGCTCGTCCAGCCATTCGACTTCATCGGGCCGCAGCGCTGCGCCGCAGGCTGGACAGTAAGTGGGAAGCAGGGGCCGATTCAGCTCCGGTTCCGAGGCGGGCGGGATCGGCGAAACCGTTTTGAGCCACGCTTCGATCTCCGTAACTTCCTTCTTTAATCCGTGTTCGTTGAGCTCTGCGATGACGCGCGCCGCGAAATGATTGAGTCTCGGGAATTGTCTGCGCAGGGCCAGCAGTTCGAGTCCGCGTTTGAGGGAGGGCATTCCCAGCGCCGTCTGACCGGCCAGGATGCGGGCGCGCCCGGCCTGCAGATGGAAGAGCGCAGCGCGCGGTCCGCCGCGGGCCGAGGCTGCTTCTGCAATCCGCTCGAAGAGCTCGCCGGCGCGGCCGTACTCGCCTTTGGCGAAGGCGAAATTTGCCTCCTGCAGAATGGGTGGGACGTCCTGGGCGAGCGTCTTGCGGATGTGGCGGCGGAAGATGCGGCGCATCAGGCTTGTTCCTCAACCTGTCCCGTGCCTGCTTCCTCCGCCAATTCCTTTCCACGCGGATCTTCAGTCGGTTCGACACGCCTGGCAAAGATCAGGAAGCCGGTGTGCGCGACCATGCGGTCGGTGGGGCGGATGCGAGCCGGCTCGGGTTTGTAATATCGGAGCAGAAGCTCACAGACCTCCACGAAGGCAAAGCGGGTCTGGCGCAGGGCTTGCAGGGTTTTTTCCACCTGGTTGAAGGTTGGCACCAGAGTGCTTAGATGCCCGCCGGGCTTGAGCGCGGCGCGCACCTGCCCGATGTAGTCATATGGATTTTGTACATCGAGGAAGAACGCATCTGCGTCCGTTTCGTCGAAGCCCTGCTGGATGTCGCGCAGCTTGAAGTCGACGCGCGCATCCAGCCCGAAGCGGGTCAGGTTCTTGCGGGCCAGATTCTGGACGTCGGGTTTGACTTCGTACGAGACCACGCGGCCCTGGGGTCCCACCGCGTAGGCCAGGGCGGTCGTCATGGACCCGGAGCCGGTGCCTGCCTCCAGGACCTTCTGCCCGGGACCAATGCCCATCGTCACGAGAATGAACCCAATGTCCTTGGGATAGAGGATTTGTGTGGTGCGCGGCAGTTCCGTGATGAGATCTGCCAGGGAAGGCTGCAGCAAAAAAAACGGAGCGCCGATATGGCTGAAGACCTGGGTGCCCCACTGTTTGCCGATCAAATCATCGTGTTGCAGGATGCCGCGATGCGTTTCGAATTTGGCACCGGCCTGAAGCACGAGAATGAAGTGTTTGTGCCGCAAGCCGACCAGCTGGGCAAGGTCACCGTCGGATGCAATGGAGGAGTAAGTTGATGACATGAAGTTATCTTACCATGATAGTCATGCGGTCTGCTCGAGGCTCGTCTCTTCGCCGACGGTTGGTGGAATGGGATGAGGAGCGGCCAGCCTCACTTGTCTGCGATTGGAAACCACCAGGATCAGGAACAGAACCACTGCCAGGATGGACATCATGGCCACCATGGCCGGCTGCAGTCCGCTCAACATACCCGGCTGCTCGAAAAGCTCGGCTGCGTCTGAGAATGTAAAGAGTGTGGCCAAGGCGTTCCACAATCCATGCAGAAGAACGGCAAAGAGGTAGGTTCCGAAGAGGCGTCGGTAGCGTCGCTCCTGTCTTGCCAGGACGATCGCCGCGCCCATCAGGGCGGAGGTTGTGATGTGCAGCAGCCCGGTGCCGATCCGCGCGATCAGCAGGTTTGCCCACTCGGAGGTCTGTCCGCTGACGCCAACGGTTTCGATCAGTGCATAGCCTGCGCCGCACAAGGCTCCCAGCACAAATCCGCGCCCGGGCGAGTCCAGTTTGCCTGCGAACAGCCAGACTCCCAGCGGTTTGAAGATCTCCTCCACGGCCGGAACAAGCACGGCAATATATCCCAATGCGATGAGGATCACCCCGGGACGCGTCAGGAACGGGATGAGGAGATCCGCTGTCTCCTCCGAGTTTGGTCCGAGAAACATGATACGGTGCCAGAGATCCTGCATTTCAATGGAGAGTTCCGGATCTGTAAAGATATACACGATGACGACGAAAAAAAAGATCATTCCGATGATCATCTCCACGATGACTAATAACAGCGGGACGAGACTCATGGTGAGCCCGAGGACATTCCAGGTCTGCCAGCGCGTGCCGAATGGGAGTTTATGCGCCGCCAGCGCCAGAAGAGCCCCGAGGGGCAGCACAACCGCGCTGATGGTCAAAAGCGGCAGGAACAGCCAGTTGATTGTCGTTATCCCACTGATCCAATTCCCAATCAGAATGGAAGCCCCCGCAACGATGACCGAGATGGCGATCCAGCGGCCCGGTACTGCAAATGACATTTCCTCGTCAGCCGATGGACGGCGCAGAAATTTCTGTAATGAAAAAAATGCAGCCGCCAGCAGGACAATCCCTTCAAAGCCAAACGTAATGAGGAAGATTGTCTGCTGCGCTTTGATCTCAGTTCTGCTAAACAACGCAGTGAGCGTCGAAATCCCCATCGCCAGCCCAATCCCAAACATGGATAATGCTCCCAGGCTGAAGACAAGAGCGCTCAGCAGGGATGGATAATGATTCTGATTGGTTTTCAACCTAATTTTCCTCGATCGTGATGCCGATCAATTTATCTCCGGGGAGAGTATCCGTGGCCGGCTGCGCGTCGCGCGGCGTTAATTGCTCCAGCACGTCCATCCCGCTGAGCACCTGGCCAAATATGGTGTATTGTCCATTGTATTCAATCGTGGGTGCATACGTGATAAAGAACTGGCTGCCGCTGGTATCCGGGCCCGCGTTCACCATGGCCACCATACCGGGTTTGTCGAACGTCAAGGCCGGATCGATCTCGGTGATCATGTAGTAGCCGGGATTGCCTTTGCCTGTCCCGCTCGGGTCGCCGGTCTGGGCGTAGACCCGGGGAATCACGCGGTGGAAGGT
>JBAVVF010000452.1:0-3694 GCA_049697155.1 Anaerolineales bacterium | reverse complement strand
ACAACATCGTGGAGAAGATCCAGGATGTGCTGCACGTCAGCGCGGCCTCCCTCTTCCTGGCCGATGAGCAGCGCGAGAACCTGGAAATTAAGGCCGCTTCCGGTTATCAAAAGGACCTGATGAATGCATCGCCGCGCCCGTCTTATCGCTGGGGCGAGGGCGTGACCGGGCGGATCGCTGAGAAAAATGAACCGACCCTGGCAAATTCCCTGGAAGAGCTTCGCAAAATCGGCGGAGCCAGGAGGGGCAAATATGATGCGAAACAGGACAACAAACAACCGCAGGCCTTTTATGGAATGCCGCTGAATGTGAAGGGAGAAAAGCGTCCGATCGGGGTTCTGAAGGTCGAAAGCCTGGAGCCGCGCCCGTTCACCCCCGAGGATGTCCTGCTGATTACCATGATGGGCAATGTCATCGCGGCGGTTGTCTACAATGCCGAGCTTAGTGATAAAAAACTGGCGAATTTCAGTGAATATATCCGCAGACTTTCGGCTGTACTCACACCCGAAGGCATGAGCACCCAGGAATGGTTCCAGGAAATCGTCGATCGAATCTCAGATTTGTTTGTGACCGATGCTGCTTCTCTTTACCTGATCGATGATGCCAGTGGTTCCCTGGTAATTGCAGCTGCCTCCGGCTACCAAAAGAAATTGATCAAGGAAAGAGCTTCCTATGAGTTGGGTGAGGGTGTAACCGGAAGAATTGGCGACACCGGGCAGTCAATTGCCGCTGACAATCTGGCGGAACTGCGGGCAAGAGGCGATGGAAAGCGCGGGAAATATGACGACTTGCAGGGAGGCAATCAACCGAACTCGTATTATGGCGTGCCGCTCAAGGCCGCCGGGAGGAACGAACCCATCGGGGTTTTGAAATTCGAAAGCCTGCAGGAAGGGTTTTTCTCTGCCGAGAACCGGCTGCTGATCGACATGATGGCCAATGTGATCGGGACAGTGATTGCCAACATTCAGCAGGGTGAAAAGAGAATCGGTTCCATTCTGTCCGATATGGGCAGCCTGACCGAACCCATCAATGTCTCCGGTTATGTCCTGGCGAAATATGCCGGGGAAAAAGACTCGGGATTGGTGGACGAACTGGCCTTCGCACTTTCGGAGGATCTGGGCAAAGTGCAGTCCGTCAACGTTGAGGCGGAAGCCGAAAAAATCTTTGTCTCCCGCCAGCAGCTCGATTCGGAATTACGCCCGGATCTGTATGAACGCATCTCGGCCTGGGCCAGGCGTCTGAAATATGATCGGATTGAATGGCAGTTTGGCTTATATCATTCCATTCTCGCCTCCAATACCATGAAATATGTGCACTGGAGTCAGGTCAGGGATGTAGCCCAGCCCTGGATTGCACTGAAGACCAATGTCGGCGATCCGGTTCATTTCCAGGAAGCCGCTTCCCAAATCGTGGCCGAGATGGCCGGAAAGATCGGTGTTCCCTCCCGCCCCGGCAAAATGGATAAAAGTTCCACCTGGTATCAAACCATCCTGGAGACAAAAGATATGTTTGGAGATGAAATCAAGCATATCCTGATGGTATTCCAGTGCAATGGGGGGTTGGATGAGACCAATCAGAAAAAGCTCCGGAGCCTTGCTTCCGAAGACGAAGAACACCCCTATCCGGTCCTGTTGGTGGTGCAATGGAATACCGGGGTCACCGATCAGCAAAGGAAGGCTCTGCGCGCCATGCTTGCCGAGCGCAAGATCGATGTGGCTTTCGCCTCCATTGGCGACCTCCTCAAACTATATGAGGGCGATAAGCCGGCCAATGATTTTAGACGGCTCATTATTAAACAGGTCAGTATTGCCTCGCCATTCGTTACGGAAGGGGATGTGCCCGATAATCTCTTCTTTGGGCGGGATGACGAGATCAGAACCCTGGTATCCAAGACGGATTACAACTATGCCGTAATCGGCAATCGGAAAATCGGGAAGACGTCATTGCTGAAGAAGGTCGACCGCCTTCTAAAATTCAATCCCCTGGCAAAGCCGATTTATGTCAATTGCAATGCCGTCATGGGGGACATGGAAAGCTTCTATAAGAAATTCCAGACCGATTCGAAGATCAGGCTGGAGACGCTTTCCCCGGAAGGCTTTGATGAAGCAGTGCGCAGCTATGCCAGGCAGCATGGCAAGCCGGTATTTCTCATCGATGAAGCCGACCGGGCCCTGGCCCTAGACATAAAGGATGGCGAGCGCCTGGTGAGAGTTTGCCGGGGCCTGTCCCAGGACGGAGTCTGCACCTTCATTTTCTTCGGCAGCACCACGCTGGCAGCCCTGCGTGCGAACGCCCGGTCGGACCTGTTCAACTTTGCCACTTCCATCCCCCTGGGCTTTCTCTCCAGGGATATTTCACGCCGGGTATTGCTGGAGCCTCTGGAAAAGATCGATGTTTTCCTGGAGGATCAGGACTATATTACCGACCAGGCATTCGAGGTTACATCCGGACACCCGAATCTGGTGCAGATGATCGGTTCCCTCCTCATCCGGGAAGCCAACAAAAACCACCGCCGCATTATTCGGGAGCACATCGATCAAATTTGCATATCCAGTTCCTTCCGGGATTATTTCCTGAACATTATCTGGGGGGATTCCGGACCGCTCGAAAGGCTGATCACTTTGACTGCACCAGCCCTTGATTTCACTTTGTCCGATATTACCCGTGCACTTGAAAACTGTGGGATTCAGATTCAAAGTGTCTATAAGCCTGCCGAGCCGGGGCAGGGTGTTGTGATTACATACAATGATCTGGTAGCCGCCCTGACCATCCTGGGGGACCTGTCAATATTGAAGGAGGGCCCGGAAGGATATTCCTTTATACCCAGATCATTCCAAAAGATGCTGGGCTTGAAGAACGCGCAGATTGTCCGGAATGATATCGACGGCTGTTTATTCGAGTTGTCGCAGCAAAAGAGGACGTCATGACGTTTCAATATTACGGTCCCCTGGATCCGGGCAGCGGCCTGTTTCAGACTCGCACGGGCCTGGCCACCAATGATGGCCAGGAGATCCCTGATCTTTCAAAGTTCGTTGAGGATGCCTGTCTGGATGCCGCCAGTGACGGTGTTCGGAGCTATTTCACAATCAGCGGAAGCCGCCAATCCGGAAAAACCAGCACACTTTTGGACATATCGCAGCGCATCAAATCAGCCGGCGGATATCCGTGCTGGCTGGATTTCCAGCGGGTCTACGGAGCAACCCCGGAACAATCGGTAAATTTTATGGCTCGCCAAATCCTGCGGGCCGTCCCGGACCTGGACGGCTCGGTCCGCGTCCCTGATAAATTCGAAAACGATGGCTATGAGTTCGATCACTGGTTATTGGACCTGCCCCTGCCGGAAGGAAAACCTGTCGTGCTGTTGATGGAGGAGCTGGGGGCCTTGCCGGTGGATTCCCGGAAGATCCTGGCCGGCCTGTTGCGAGGCGCGTTTACCGATCGGCGCAATACGCCCTGGAACCAGGTGGTGCTGGTTCTTTTCGGAGGCGTGGAACTTTATGACCTTGTATCCATAGAGGTCTCGCCCTTTCGCAACATTTGCATGAATATATCCCTGTTGGATTTGGATGCAGGTGCCACCCGGTCTCTGATCACAGCGGGTTTCGGCCAGGCTGGGGAGTCTGACACAGCCCGGTTGGAAAAGCTTTCTGAAAGTATTTATGCCCAGGTGGCCGGCCACCCATACCTGACTCAA
>JBAVVF010000451.1:0-2574 GCA_049697155.1 Anaerolineales bacterium | reverse complement strand
CCCTGCTGCCCCCGAAGACCACACTGCTCGAGGATCCGGCCCTCTACGAGAACCGGCCCTATATGCTCGGCTTCAAGGACAACATGGAGTGCGCCTACGTGCCCACCGCCGACCAGCCGCGCATGTGGGAGATCGAGGAGCTTCTGACAGAGTACCTCGGTCGGGCTTTCTATGGCGAGATCGATGGCAAGACGGCTGTGATCGAGTCCGCGAAGGAAGGCGAAGAACTGCTCAGCAAGTAGGTTCGTTTCGTCTCATTATCCATAATCTCCCTCCCCGGCCCTGCCTGGGGAGGGAGGATCCGAGAAAGCGACCGCAGGCAGACGAAGAAGGAGAAACATGGCTGTCACAGAAATCAGGAAAACACAACCATTCTCAGAAAGGGTGCGCGAGACGCTCCGCCAGATGCGCAATAACTGGTCAGCCTATCTGTTCATCGCGCCTGGGCTGATCCACTTTGCGATCTTCACGCTCTTCGCCGTTGGGTTCGCCTTCTATATCAGCTTCCACGAGTGGAATATCATCAAACCGGATAAACCCTTCGTCGGACTGGAGAACTACCGGGAGCTTTTCGACGATCCCCGCTTTATCCGGGCAGTCACGAACACGTTCACGTTCATGATCGGTGTGCCTCTCAATCTTACCGTCGGGCTGTTGGTGGCTCTGCTTTTGAATACCAAGGTTCGCGGGCAGGCAATTTACCGGACACTCTTCTACATCCCGACGGTCACGCCCCTGGTGGTCTCCTCGATCATCTGGAAATGGGTCTACCAGGGAGATTATGGGCTGCTAAATTACTATCTGCTGAAGCTAGGGCTCATAGATCACAAAATCGTCTGGCTGGCTGACCCGGACCTGGCTCTGCCGGCCCTGATCATCATGATGATCTGGGGCGGGACCGGCGCGACGATGGTGATCTATCTGGCCGGCCTGCAGTCGATCCCCGAGGAAATGTACGATGCAGCCAAGGTGGATGGCGCCAGTAGCCTTCAGCGTCTTTTCTACATTACCATTCCCCTGCTGAGGCCGACCACGTTCTTCCTCACGATCACCGGCATCATCGGCACGTTCCAGATATTCACAGAAGTCTATATTATGACAAATGGTGGTCCGTTAAATCGAACCACCACCATTGGATATTATCTCTACACAAATGCCTTCCGCGAGCTGAAGATGGGGTATGCAACCTCCATGGCATTCGTCCTCTTCGCGATGATCTTCGTCTTCACACTGATCCAGTGGAAGTTCACGCGCGGCGACGTTGAGTATTAGAGAGGAGCAGGAATGGCTATTACACATACTGAGAAAAACGTCTCGCGGCCGATCAGCTCCGGGGCTGTCCGGACAAAGAATCGGAAACTGGCCAAGGAAGCGATCGGCAAGCTCATCGTCTACATACTCCTGACTGCCGGCGCGCTCATCTTTATCGCGCCCTGGGCCTGGATGGTTTCCGCCTCGTTCCAGCCGATCGGAAAGATCTTCGATTGGCCGCCGAACTGGATCCCGGAAACATTCACTCTGGACAATTACCGAAGATTTCTCAAAGCCGAAGGGTTTTTCCGCTGGGTTTTGAACAGCGGTTTCCTGGCGGTCATTGTCCTGGTCGTCCAGATGTTTTTCAATTCACTGGCAGCCTATACCTTCGCAAAACGTAAATTCCCGGGACGGGACACCTTATTCCTGATCATGCTCGGCACTCTGATGATCCCGGGCCAGCTCTTCCTGATCCCGAACTACATGATCCTGCTGCGCTCGCCCCTGTTCGGAGGCAATAACATTCTTGGCGCGGGCGGACATGGAATGCTTGACTCCTTCTGGGGGATCATCATTCCCTATGCCTTCAGCGTTTGGAGCGTCTTCTTCATGCGCCAATACATGAAGGGCATCCCCGACGATCTGCTGGACGCCGCCCGCATGGACGGCGCGTCCGAGTTCCACATTTACTGGAAGGTTGTCATGCCGCTCTGCGGTCCCGTCCTGGCCGCGCAGGCGATCTTCACTTTCACCTTCGTTTGGAATGACTTTTTCTGGCCGCTGATTGTCATCAGCGATCCGGATCTGCGCACCCTGCAACTGGGTCTGGCGCTGTTTGTGATCAAGAACCGCACCGTCTGGGATATCGTCTTCGCCGGTTCGGTGATCTCGACCCTGCCCGTCCTGCTGATCTTTATCTTCTTCCAGAAATATTTCATTCGCGGCATCGCGCTGACCGGAATGAAATAAGCCATCGCCCGTCGGTGTCCCGGCACTCATTGATGCCGCACCGAAAGGAAACATCATGGAAAAGACTCCCATTAACCGCCGCGGTTTCTTACGTTTGTGTGTGGTCGCTGCGGGCAGCCTCGTTGCATCTGCCTGCCAGAAGGCCATCGAGGATATCGCGACCGCAACGGAAGCAATTACCACAAGCACAGTCTCTGCCAGTTCAGCGGTGAAGTTGAATCTGGCCGGCGGAGCCCGGGATGTCTGGGCCTGGGTCAAGCAGGTAAAGGTCCAGGTTTCCGAAGGGCAATGTGAAAGCGTGGTCGTGCGCGTCGACGATCAGGAATTCACCGCGCAGCCGGATGGTGAATA
>JBAVVF010000450.1:0-5456 GCA_049697155.1 Anaerolineales bacterium | reverse complement strand
GGTCTGATTTTACCCTCTTTCAGACGCAGGTCGCCGCTCATGCGCAGGTGAATGAGGAGGCTGAGGCTGGAGAGACGCAGGATGAAATACTTGGCACGGCGCGTCACATCCTTAATTTCCTGCCCTTTGATCAGTTCCCTGAATTTCCGAGGCGATGGAAGGGCCAGTGTACGGCGCCAGCGCAGTTCCGCATCTTCGATCACTTTTCCGAGCAGATGCGGTCTTAACTTGCGTGCAATGGTTTCAACTTCGGGAAGTTCAGGCATGGTTAGCGGTTAGCTGTTGGCGGTCAGCGATTAGCTTTTGGCTCTGTCCTAAAAGCTAATCGCTAATAGCTGGTTACTCATTAAACATCTCCCCAACGCTGCGGCCCTCATGTGCGCGGCGGATGACTTCACCCAGCATCGGCGCGATGGACAGGACAGTGATGCGTCCATTCAGCAACTTCATTTTCTCGGGAGCGATGGGTACGGTATCGGTCGTGACCATGTGCTTGACGGGCAGGTCGGCCAGCCGTTCGACACAGTTCCTGGAGAAGATGGGATGGATAAAAGCGAGATAGATGTCGCGAGCGCCCATCTTCTGGACGACATCCACAGCCTGCGCGGTGGAACTGCCGGTGTCCACTTCGTCGTCCACGACAATGACATCCCGCCCGGCGACATCCCCGATCAGGGTCAGGGCTTCGGCTTTGGCGTCATTGGCTGTGCGGCGTTTTTCGATGAAGGCGATCGGCACATCCAGGTCGAGGGCATAGTTGCGGCCCTTCTTGGCAAAGCCCAGATCCGTGGCAACCACCACGGGGTCCTTCATGCCGGGCTGCAGGTGATTCTTGATGTGATCGGTGATCATGTGGGTGGCAGTCAGCACATCGCCCGGGATGGAAAAGAAGCCCTGTAATTGTCCGGCATGCGGGTCGAAGGTCATATAACGGTCCGCGCCTGCGATCTGGAGCATGTCTGTGACCAGACGGGCGGTGATCGGGATGCGCGGCTGGTCCTTCTTGTCGGAGCGGCCATAACAGAGATAGGGAACGACCGCTGTGATGCGTGCCGCCGAATCCAGGCGGATGGTCTGGAGCATGATCAGCAGTTCCATCAGGTTGTAATGGACGGGCGAGGCGGTCGTCTGGATGACATAGACATCCTGTCCGCGCGCGCTGTTATTGAGCTTTACGAAAATATTCTCGTTGGGGAACTGGATGATCTCGCGTGGACTTAATCGTTGTTCAAGATAATCTGCGATTTTCTGTGCCAGGTCGGGCGAACCCGAACCTGCATAGAGCTTGATCTCCCCGAATATTTTTATTTCATGGCTATGTTGTGACATCATTGCTCCTTGCGTTTCAAAACCTTTTCCAAAAATTAAACCTGTTTCCCGTCCAACAGAGATTTAACGGCTTCGTGCGGCGAAATGTTCCGGCTAAGGACCTGCTCGATCATCTCGTCATATTTTTCTTTTCGGGCACCCTCCAGGAAACGATCCATCAGCGTCTCTCTGAGCAGCGCCTCCACCTCGGACTCCAGCCTGGCGCGGTCACGCGCGCCCCAATCGCCGCTTTGGCGCAGGTGCGCAGCGTGTTTCGCGATCGAGTCGACCAGCTCGGGGATGCCCCTGCCTTCCGTGGCAACGGTTTTGTGAATGGGCGGGATCCACATGGACGGATCATCGCCCGAGGCAGCCACGGACATGTCTTTGCCGTGATGGCGAACCCTGGCACCGCCCGCCAGGGCAGGTGAGACGCGCTTCGTGGGATGAGCAAGCTCGAGCGTGGAGCGCAGCGCCCGTTCCGTGTTTTCGACCCCGGGGCGGTCGGCCTTGTTGATGACCAGCACATCCGCGATTTCCAGGATCCCGGCTTTGATCGCCTGGATCTCGTCTCCCATGCCCGGCGCTTCGACAACCAGCGTGGTGTGGGCCAGCCGCGCCACATCCACTTCACTCTGGCCGGCACCGACTGTTTCGATCAGGATGATCTCATAGCCGGCGGCATCGAAAACCTGGACGAGGGAGGCCGTCTTCCGCGCAATGCCGCCCAGCGAACCGCGCGTTGCCATCGAGCGGATGAAAATACCGCTGTCACCCGCCAGATCGCGCATGCGTACCCGGTCTCCGAGCACGGCCCCACCCGTGAACGGGCTCGAAGGGTCGACGGCCACAATGGCAATCTTTTTGTCGGTGCTCTTCCTGTAATGCAGGGCCAGCTGATTGACCAGGGAGGATTTCCCTGTGCCGGGCGCACCGGTGATGCCGATGAGCTGGGCCCGGCCCGTATATTGAAAGAGTTCGGCCAGCGCGCTGCGGCCATCCGGCGAATCATTTTCCACCTGCGACAGGAGACGCGCCAGCGCCAGCCGGTTTCCTTCCAGAACAGATTTGGTCAGCGACATATCTCTTTCATACAAAAGTTACGCAATACTGGTCATGTATTGCGTAATCTTATTCCTGCACCGCTTCACGGACATCCTTGATGATGTCCTCCGTCGAGGCACCCGGGCCATAGATGCCCGTGATGCCCATTTCCCTGAGGCGTGGCATATCTTCATCGGGAATGATGCCTCCTATGAAGACCTTGACCTGATCCTGTCCATTGTTTTTGAGCAGTTCCAAAATGCGCGGCGCCAGCGCCATGTGGGCCCCCGAGAGGATGGACAGCCCAACCACATCGACATCCTCCTGGAGCGCCGCTTCGGCGATCATCTCGGGCGTTTGCCTCAGCCCTGTGTAGATCACTTCCATACCGGCGTCACGCAGGGCCCGCGCAACGACCTTCGCGCCGCGATCATGCCCATCCAGCCCCGGTTTTGCAACAAGTACACGGATTTTTTTCTCCGTCATGGTTCCTCCGTGAATGAATTCTGGAGTCATTATACTATGACGATGGACGTGCCAAAAATCACCAATTAATCACACAATTTCGTCACGGGGCTGAATTTCAAGCGCCTTACAGCGGGTCAGGTCAGGATTAAAATATGCTATACTTTGTCCATGCAACCACCTCCAGAGTGGTCCCATTGGGCTGAAACACTGCGTCGCTTCAAATTGGATGGACTTGCTTCATGGCTGCTCGAAGCGGGTGCGCCGGTTACGTTATTGGGCGCCCAGGCACTCTACATCGGTCAGCCGTTTCTGGGTGGGAAAGGCTGGAGTTCATTCGCTCATATGCTCGAAGAAGATGAAGAGGTGCAGGCCTTTGCCCGTTATCTGCGCCAGGAGGCTCGTAATGCCTGATCCCCTTGCTCTCGGCCTGCTTGTCCTGGCGGTCATCCTTTTGCTGGCCTTCACATTTTTGAGGCGCAAATCACCTGCTGTTTTCCGTATCATCGACGCCTACGAACGCCTCAATCGCTCCATCGGCCTGGCTGTGGAAAATGGTACTCGTCTGCATGTTTCGCTTGGACGCGGCAGTCTTTTTACGGCCCGCGGGGTCTCGGCCCTGGCCGGGCTGGCCATGCTGCGCAGGCTCACCGAGCGCACCTCGGTGAGCGACCGCCCGCCGGTGGCCACGTCGGGGGATGCTTCGCTCGCAATTCTTTCACAGGACACTCTGCAATCCGGTTACCGCGCCGCGGGCGCCGAGGAGCAGTACCGCTTCACCACCGGCCGTTTGACCGGGCTGACGCCGTTTTCCTACGCGGCCGGGACACTGTCCACGATCCACGATGAAAATGTCTCCACGAACGTTCTGCTCGGTGATTTTGGCGTCGAGTCGGGACTCCTGGTCGAAGCGGCCGACCGTGAAAACTCGGACCTGATCGCGGCCAGCGACGATCTTTCCGCCCAATCCATCTTTTATGCAGCCACCCAGGAACCCCTGATCGGAGAGGAATTGTTTGCAGCCGGCGCATACGTGGGCGCCGGTGTGGCTCACGAGGCCAGCCTGAACGTGCAGGATGTTTTACGCTGGCTGATCATTCTCGCCATCCTTTTCGGTTCTCTGCTGAAGTTTGCAGGAGCGATCTGATGCGTGTCGTCACTGTTGCCATCGCCATTGCTGCTGGATTATTTGTGCTGGTTGGATACTTCTTTCCAATAGCTGTATTGGCGGATTTACGCATGCGCCTGATCGATGGGGCGATCCTCATCGCAGGCATGGCTGTTTTGGTCGGGATTTACAACCTGGCCGCGGTGCAGATAGAAAAAATCCGCGCCCGTCAAAAGGGTGGTATGTACGGCGGACTGCTGGTCATCTCGCTGATTTTCACATTTGGATTTGGGTTGATGTTGGGACCTCGGGATACCTACATGCGCATGACCGTCGACGCCATCATCGTACCTGTGGAAGCCTCCCTGATGGCCATCCTGGCGGTGACGTTGATCTATGCCAGCATTCGCCTCCTGCGCCGGCGTGTGAATCTGTTGAGTGTAGTCTTCCTGATCGCTGTAGTGCTCTCTCTAATTGCGATTGTGCCGACGCCTTTCGGTCCCATTCCGGGTGACCAGGTGATCTCCGCTTTCCTGGGAATGCTTTCAGGCGGCGGTGCGCGCGGTCTCCTGATCGGAATTGCTCTTGGAACCTTATTGACCGGACTGCGTGTGCTGTTCGGTGTGGATCGTCCATATGGGGGGAATTGAGCATGCCTGATATTCGCTGCCCCGCTTGCGGAAAGAACAATCCAGACTTTTTGGATGTGTGTCAGTTTTGCCAGACGCAGTTAAAATCTGATTCACTCCTGCATATTGGTGACAAGCCCACCAGGAAAGATACCGGTGAACTGGAGCGCGTCCTTCCGGACTGGCTCCGCGACGCGCGCCAGCAGTCTCGGGAGTCGGCCCAGGAGGAAGAGACGGCTCCATCGGTGATCCAGCCGAAGGTCCAGAAGAATGAACCGCCCGATCTCCTAGCAGGATTAGCCTCCCAATCGGGCAATGAGGATGAAGACATCCCTGACTGGCTGGCAAGTATCAACCCGGTAGCCAAGCCAAAGCCCGCGGCTCCGTCCGCGCCTGCCCCCGAAACAGATTTTTTTGCGCAGTTCAATAAACCTGAAGCCAAACCTGAACCTCCACCAAAAGAAGTCCCCGTTGACATGGGTGGTGCCGTACCACAACCGCCATTTACTTCAGAGAAGGACGAATTATCGGATTGGTTTGCCACACAGGCGACCCAGACCCCCGAGGTAGTTGCTGAGCCGGCATCCCATGATATGGATTGGGCCAGAAGCTTCGATTCAAGCCCGGCGTCTGCACAGGAACCCGCTCCGAAAGAGGAAGATCTCAGCTGGCTTCACAATCTCGAAGATGCGTCGAAACAGACGGGGGATCTGCAGACGCCTAAACAAACAACTGACTGGATGGCCGAACTGCCTGCTGCTCCATCACAGCCTGCGGGCGCACAGGAAGATCTGAGCTGGCTCGACCGCCTGGGCGGAGTTGATATGAATGAGCCCGCGGCACCTGCCTTCGCTCCGGGGCCGGTCGAACCGTCCCAGGGCCAGCAGCCATCCGAACCGTCC
>JBAVVF010000449.1:0-23068 GCA_049697155.1 Anaerolineales bacterium | reverse complement strand
TGCCAGGGTTGCGAGGGGTGTGAAGGTTGCCAGAGGTGTTATCGTCGCGGCGGGGGTGTGGGTGGGCGCGACCAGGGCGGTCACGGTCAGATCCGCCGCGAAGGTCGCGACGGCCTGCGTCCGGATCGCGTCCGGAGCAACTGTGGGTGTGAGATCAAGTTCGGACGCTCCACATGCGCTGAGCAACAAGGCTCCTATCATCGTTATTCCAACTATTAATCGAAATTTAAGCATACTTACTCCTTTCCACAAGAGCCGCTATTTTACTTGGATTTCGTTTTTTGTCCAACCGGGTTTCGATGACGACTAGACAAGTGACTGATTTGCGGGCATGCTATAATCTGCCCGCCATGATTTACTTGGATTATTCCGCCACCACTCCTGTGGACCCGCGCGTGGTCGAGGCGATGACGCCTTACTTCTCCGCTTCGTTTGGCAACCCGTCATCCGTTCACCGCTACGGACAGGTTGCCGAAGCTGCGGTCGATTCGGCGCGCGAGCGGGTGGCAGCCGTGCTGAACTGCCGGCCCGAAGAGATCATTTTCACATCCTGCGGTTCGGAGTCGGATAACCTGGCGATCCGCGGCGCGGCTTATGCGCGGCGCGCGGCGACCGGTGCAAAACGGATCCTGGCCGCGCGGGCCGAACATCCCGCCGTGACGAAAACGCTGCAGCATCTCGCAAAGTATGAAGACTTTCTGATCGAATGGCTGGATGTGGACTAGTCTTGCATGGTCCGGCCGGAGACAGTTGCGAGTGACAATCGCGAGGATACGGCGCTCGACTCCGTCATGTATGCCAACAATGAGATCGGTACGATCAATCCGATCAGGGAGATTGCTGAAATCTGCCGGGCCGGGAAGATCCTGTTCCACACGGATGCTGTCCAGGCTGCGGCCTATTTGCCCGTGGATGTGCAGACACTTGGCGTGGATATGTTGTCGCTCGGCGCGCATAAGTTCTATGGACCGAAGGGCGTCGGCGCGCTGTACGTCCGCAAGGGAACACCGCTCGTCCCGCACCTGACCGGTGGGGGGCAGGAATTCAGCCTGCGGGCGGGGACCCAGAACGTGCCGTACATCGTCGGTCTGGCAGAGGCGCTATGGTTGACAAACGAGGAACGCGAGCAGCGCGTTATGCACGTCAGACCATTGCGGGATCAAATCATCGGAACGGTGCTCGAAACCATCCCCGATTCCCGCCTGACCGGTCACTTCGAGTCACGCCTGCCCCAGCATGTCTCGTTCGCTTTCAAAAATGTGGACGGAAATCTGCTCCTGACCCTGCTGGATGCCGCGGGTTTTGCCTGCTCCTCCGGTTCGGCCTGCAAGACGGGCAACCCGGAACCGAGTGAAGTTATGAATGCCATCGGCCTGTCGCGTGATTGGGGGCTGGGCTCGCTGCGCGTGACGCTGGGGGTTCAGACTACGCCGGGGGACGTTGATTTGTTTCTGAAAGTATTGCCCGACCTAATTCAGAAAGTACGCAAGTTGCGATGAACCCGTCCGCTTTTACTTCTTACTTTTTACTATGACTCGTATTGTCGTTGCCCTATCGGGAGGAGTGGACTCCTCCGTCGCCGCGGCCCTGCTCAAAGAGCAGGGCTATGACGTCGTTGGCATGATGCTGCGTCTGTGGAGCGAGCCCGGCAAGGAGGATTCGAATCGCTGCTGCACGCCGGATTCGATGGCGCAGGCCCGCCGGGTGGCCGCCAGGCTTGACATCCCTTTTTACGTCATCGACGCCAGGGATGTTTTCAAGGAGACCGTCGTCCAGTATTTCCTGGATGGCTACGCGCGCGGCGAGACGCCCAATCCGTGCCTGATCTGCAACCGCCAGATCCGCTGGACGTTTTTGCTCGAGCACGCCCTGGCGCTGGGCGCAGAATACATGGCGACCGGGCATTACGCGAGAAGGATGAAGGCGGAAGACGGAAGGATAAAGTTATTAAGAGCAGTGGATCGAAGCAAGGACCAATCCTATGTCCTGCATGTGCTGGATCAGGAGAAGCTTTCGAAGGCTTTGTTTCCGATCGGTGACTATCCAAAGACGGATATCCGCGCGATCGCCGGGAGGTTTGGCTTGCCGACGGCTTCGCGCCCGGATTCACAGGATCTGTGTTTTCTGGCCGGGGAGGATTATCGCAGTTTCCTGCAGCGCAATGCAGCGGAGATGCTCCAGGCAGGTGAAATTGTGAGACGTGACGGTCAGTCGATCGGCCAACATACGGGGCTGGCGAATTACACGATCGGTCAGCGCAAGGGATTGGGGGTCGCCTCGCCCGTGCCTTTGTATGTCCTTGGAAAGAACCCGGCCTCGAATACCCTGATCGTTGGTACACAGGAGGAACTTGGTTCGCGCGAGCTGAGCGCGCGTGACGTCAACTGGGTCTCCGGCCAAGCGCCGGACGGGCCTTTCCGGGCCGAGGTGAAGATCCGTTATACGGCGAAAGAGGCTGAGGCGCTGGTCACGCCGCTCGAAGGGGGGCGGGCCGATGTCAGGTTTGAGGCGCCGCAGCGAGATATTACAGCGGGGCAGGCCGCGGTCTTCTTCCGGGGTGAGGTCGTGGTGGGCGGCGGGATCATTCTCTAGATCTGCGCATAGCCAAGCTGGTAATGAGTTCATTATTGAATTCAATCCGGTGGATTGACGTAGTGCACCGGGTGAAATCACTGTTCAATCTGGCCTGGAGTTTAGACTTCATATGACTCTTCCAACCCTTCTTCTTGGACTGCTGGTCGCACTGCTGTACGGCGGGCTGTATCATTTGATCCGCGGCGGAAGGCTCCTGCGCCTGCTCCTGTATTTTGGTCTGAGCCTGCTCGGCTTCGTGCTTGGCCACCTGCTTGGACTCTGGCGCGGCTGGATCTTTATCCCGGTCGGCTCGCTGAACCTCGGCCTTTCGTCAGCTGGAAGTATCCTCGTATTGCTTCTCGGCGACTGGCTGAGCCGGATTGAAGCGGGCGACGAAAGCAAGGTATAATCTGCGCCTATCCAAAATTTAGAGAGTGGTGTATGGAGCAAATCAAATTTCTGATCGATCTGTTTTTACATCTCGACGTGTACATGGCCAACATTATCAATCAATACGGCGTGTGGACGTATGCGATCCTGTTCTTCGTCATTTTTATGGAGACAGGCTTTGTTGTGACGCCTTTCCTG
Source organism: Anaerolineales bacterium (assembly GCA_049697155.1). GTDB lineage: Bacteria > Chloroflexota > Anaerolineae > Anaerolineales > Villigracilaceae > Defluviilinea. The sequence goes on along the minus strand of JBAVVF010000449.1, from coordinate 19,906 downwards.
CCAGGCGACTCGCTGCTTTTTGCGGCCGGAACGTTTGCTACAATCGGTGACCTGAATATATTCCTGTTGATTGTACTTTTGATCGTCGCGGCCATCGGCGGCGATACTGTCAATTACTGGATTGGACATTACCTGGGCGATCGCGCTTACAACATCAAATGGATCAAGAGGGAGTACCTTGACCGCACGCATGCCTTCTTCGAGAAGCATGGCGGAAAAACCATCTTCCTGGCGCGCTTCGTCCCCATCGTGCGCACCTTCGCGCCGTTCGTGGCCGGCATGGGAAAGATGTCGTATGGTTACTTCTTTTCGTACAACGTCTTCGGCGGAATTGTGTGGGTGTTGCTATTCACCCTGCTGGGATTTTTCTTTGGGAACATCCCCTTTGTGAAGAAGAACTTCGAATTCGTCATTGTTGCCATTATTCTTATTTCGGTCCTCCCGGCCGTATGGGAGGCGCTCAAAGCGCGGCGCGAAACCAAGGCGGCCAAGGCCGGTCAGGTGGAAGAGACGCACTAGAGCGTCTCTTTTTTTGCCATGAAGTGGCTGGCGGTTCTTTTTACGCTTTTTATCATTCTGATCATCGCCCTGGCGGATACTGGCCGGCTTGGCATCCTTGCCCAGATCAACCGGATCCCTCACGCCGACAAAGCGGGACATTTCCTCCTATACGGGATCCTGATCCTGCTCATCGACCTGACGCTCTTCCGCGCCCGTTCCTTTCCAAGCCGTCAGCGAGACGCTGTGATGAGCGGCCTGATCCTGGCCCTGCTGATCGGTCTCGAGGAGCTCTCGCAGCAGTATTTTTCCAGTCGCACCTTCAGCCTCGGCGACCTGGCGGCCAGCTATCTCGGTTTGATCTCCTTTTCGTGGCTGGCGTTAAGAGCAACGCAGTATCATCAACGGGACCTATAAGAAGTATCCCCCAATGGAAGACTGGGGGATACTTCTTGGATGCTACGGGTTACTCGATCGCGAAAGAAAATACGGTCCAGGCGCCGGGCCCATTCGGCCCATTGGCCCTTACTCGCCAGTAAAGGATCGTTTCGGTCGGCATGACTCTCGGCGATGTGTACATTGACGTGACAGTATTGATGTTCAGCAGGAATGAACTGAATGTGGGAGATGTGGAAACCTGGATGGTATATCCGGTGGCACCAGTCACATCCACCCAATCAAAGATGGGCTTGACTCTCCAGTATGCGCGTTCGTTTGCCGGGAAGAGCAGTGCTGGCGGCAACATGGCCGAGCGGAAGTATCGGACAGCCGACCAGGCACTGTGGGCAGTCGTGTTCCAGCTTCTTACTCGCCAGTAGTATTTCTGGTTTGAGTCGAAGGGATCAGCCGGGGAAAATTCTGAAATGGGAGCATTCTCATCAAGCTCAATGTTCGTAAAGCCGGCATCGGTTGCAATCTGGATCTGGTAATGATCGACCGAAGGCGTTGCATCATTCCAATTCAGGGTGGGCCGGTAGTCCAGCAGCAGGGCATTGCTGGCCGGCGCAGACAGGACGGGAATGCCGGGCGGGTTGCCGGTGGTGAAGGACCAGGTATCAGACCAGTTGCTGGGACCATTGAGACCGATGGCCTGGACGCGCCAGTAGTAGGTCGTGTTGGGCAGCAGGTCGGCGATGGGAGTAAACGTCGAGGCTGTGGACGTCCCGTTGATCAGCCCGCTGATGAAGTCGCCTGCCTTGGCGATCTGGATCTTGTAACTGGTCGCACTGGCAGTGTCATTCCAATCCAGCGCGGGGCGCTTGTTGTCAATGTTTCCACCGACCGGACCGATCAACACCGGTGGCAGCAAGGCCGCGCGGAAATATCGGGCAGCTGACCAGGCACTGAAATCGCCATCGCCATTGTAGCTCCGCACGCGCCAGTAGTATTTCTGGTCCGGGTTGAGAGGCACATCAAGGAGTCTTTCGGAAACCGTACTTTCCTGTTCCAGGACAGCTCCTGTGAAACCTGCGTTGGTAGCGATCTGGATTTGGTAGTGATGTGGGACAGGGGTGACATCGTTCCAGTTGAGCGTTGGCTGATAGACGAGCAGCAGGGCATTGCTGGCCGGCGCAGACAGGACGGGAATGCCGGGCGGGTTGCCGGTGGTGAAGGACCAGGTCTCGGACCAGTTGCTGGGGCCATTCAGTCCGGTTGCCTGGACGCGCCAGTAGTAGGTCGTGTTGGGCAGCAGGTCGGCGATGGGAGTAAAGGTCGAGGTCGTGGCGGTCCCACTGATGACACCCAGGCTGAAGTTGCCCGTCTTGGCGATCTGGATCTTGTAGCCTGTGGCACCAGCCGTGTCGTCCCAATTGAGGATGGGGCGTTTGTTGTGTGGCAAGCCTGCATTCTCGGGTTCGACCAATACTGGTGGCAGCATGGCAGAACGGAAATACCGAACAGCCGACCAGGCACTGTGGGCGGTCGTATTCCAACTTCTTACCCGCCAGTAGTATTTCTGATTGGGGTCGAGAGGATCAATCGGAGCGAATTCGGAGATCGGCCTACTCTCATCAAGCTCGATGTTCATAAACCCGGGATCCGTTGCGATTTGGATCTGGTAATGATCGACGGCGGGCGTTGCATCGTTCCAGTTCAGCGTCGGTTGGTAGATAAGCATGAGGGCGTTGCTGGCCGGCGCAGACAAAACGGGGATATTAGGCGGGTTGCCGGTGGTGAAGGACCAGGTCTCGGACCAGTCACTTGGTCCATTGAGACCGGTGGCCTGGACGCGCCAGGAGTAGGTGGTGTTGGGTAGCAGGTCGGCGATGGGAGTAAACGTCGAGGCTGTGGACGTCCCGTTAATGACACCTAAGCTGAAGTTGCCTGCCTTGGCGATCTGGATCTTGTAGCCTGTGGCACCCAGACTGTCGCCCCAATCGAATGTGGGGCGCTTGTTATCCTGACTGGCGCCATTGACAGGATCGACCAGGAGCGGCCGCGCATAAGCCGTTCGAAACGTCCGGGCGGCCGACCAGCCCAACGCTCCATTGACCGCGTTGAAGGCTTGCGCCCGCCAGTAATATTTGGTGTTGGGTTCCAGGTCATCCTGGACAGTAAAATCTGAGGTTGGCAGATCGTTCCGGTCGTACACCAGGGAAGTAAAGTCGCCGTCTGTGGCAATCTGGACCTGATAATGATGCGGCAGCGGTGTCGTGTCAGACCAGTTCAGGGTGGGCGTGTAATTGGTTGTCAGTGCATTGCTGAGTGGCGATACCAGTGTCGGGATGGCAGGTGTGCTGTTGCAGCGGTAAATGCGTACGTCATCCACCGTCCAGCCCCAATACCAGAAATCCCAATCCGTTGCGAATCGCCAGCGGAACTTCACGGTCTGCCCCGCAAGCGACTTCAGGTCATATCGTGAGGAGACATACCCATGGCTGTCGCCGACAAATCCAGATCGGCCCTGAAGCGCACTGCCATACTCAGTATAACCAGCAGGATACTTAAAGACCGTGCTTTTATAGTTTTGGCCTGCTGAAAAGAGCGGCTTGGCATCTAGCCACGTGTTGCCATCATCCTTGCTGTACTCGAGCACGGCGCCGTCATAATATTCAATGCCATAGGATTCAAAAGCAAAGGCATGTTTGAAAAACAGGAAGGTTTGGGAACCGGCGGGCAAGGTTACCCTGTTCGCCATTGTTAGTTGACTGTCAAGGCTCACAGGTTGTTCATCACCCATCATCATGTGGGAGCCGCCGGATGCGTAAGTGCCATCCAGCAGCCATGCGCCATTTATGTTCCAGTTGCCGGTGCCTTTCTCGAAGCCATCTGAGAACAGATTGAGGGATGGACCGGTGGTCATGCCGGTGGGGCACAGGGGTGCATCCGGATTAAAGCCGGTGACCGGCTGGCCGTTCATCTGCACGGCGTCCAGCGCGTTCTTGACCTGCAGACAGTCAGCGGGCGTAATTCCATATTGCCCCGTCAGATTGAGGCAGGCTTGCTGGACGGCGTAGTACAGGTCGGAATAGTCGGAGCCTGAGGTGATGAGACGGGTCTGCGCTTCGTAGTAGATGGCGGCGGTCTTGTCCCAGCCGATGCCGGTGACGGTCTTCGTGTTGAAAGTGCCGCCGTCCACCATGAGGAAGACAGCCTTGTTGTTGACACCCCGGTTGGCCCAGACCCCATAATCATCGTCATACGACTTCACATACCAGGTGCTGGTCATCTTGTCTGGCTGGCTGTAGGCCGGCGGGTTGCTCATACTGCGAACGGCACCATGATTTTCAATATCCTCCCCCAGCAGCCATTTAACCTCCTGACCATCATTGCCCAATCCATTGGTCTGGTCGTAATATTCTCCCCAGAGATCGGCGAGCGACTCGTTGATCGCGCCGGATTGATAAAACGACATCAAATTAGATTCGTATTGAATCACAGCGTGTGTGAGCTCGTGAGCTACAATGTCATCCGCCAAGGCGAATCCATAGGCATCACCGTACACCATCTGCGCGCCGTTCCAGGCAGCAGTTGCAGATGGACAATAACTTGCGCTGCAGTAGTGTACAGAGGAGATGATCGGCATATTATTCTGATCGATGCCGTTGCGACCATGTTTGGTTAAATACAGATTGGACGTGCTAAGTGCATACTGATGTGCTTTATCGGCGTATCGATCGACTCCGCCTGTACAGTCTGGCTGGGATTCATCACATCGTAAGAGTCCCGGGATATTCCCACTGTTTTGTGCTGAGTAGGTGCGGACAACCGGGCTAAGAGTCTGGACAGCCGAGCCCTCGAAGGCGCCAATGTCACAGGCTGCGCCCTGCGGACGTGAAGTGCCGCGCTGATCGGCTGCCTCACACGCTGCCGGGTCGCCTGTATCGATGGCCGGGCTGCCGGTCAGCAGGGCATGAGTAAATGTCCCGCCTCCATTATCAAGCAAATTGCCCAGTCCTGCACCGATGGGTGAACTCATGCTTCCAACCTGATCGCCATTTGTTGGGGTGATAACACAGCCATCTCCATTGCCAATCAGGTTGTAGCCCAGGGAAGTGATCTGTCCGCGGCAATCCGGGACCGTGTCGGCGCCGTTGCCGGCGATGATCGTGTTGTGAATGGTCACCGGCTTGTTAAAGTAGTTCGACAGCCCGCCGCCGATTGCCGTTGCGGTGGAGTCGACAGCCGTGTTTTGAGTGATTGTGCTGCTCTCGACAACAACTGCTCCATCATAGACATAGATTGCGCCACCGCTGGATTTCGCGACGTTGTTGCTGATTGTCACATTGGCCAGGTTGAACTGCCCACGCCTTTGATAAATACCTGCGCCATCGTTGTAGGTTTGATTATTGACGATGGCAGAGTTTCGAATGGTGAGATTGCCTTCGTTGTAAATTCCCGCGCCCTGGCTGGCATAGCCGTTTTGGATCGTCAAGTTGCTGATGTCGGCTACTACACCTGTGTTAATCTTCAACCCGGGCCGGGCCTTCTGACCATCGATAACAGTCTTCCCGTTTTGTGAAGTGAAAGTGCTGTCCCAGCCGCCATATAAGGTTATATTCTTGGAGACGGTAACAATAGAGTTGCCACCAGTACCGTTGTATGTTCCTGCGCTTAACAATACGATGGCTTCAGCCGTGGCCTGTTGGATTGCGTGGTTAATCGTTGCACATGGTGATGCTGGGTTCTGGCAGTTGTTAGAACCACTGTTGTCATTACCAGTCGGCGAAACATGCCAGTAGGCATTTTGAAGCGAAAAACTCACTGTAGCCGGGGATCCGAGGATTGATCCTGTTACGTCATAAGCTCCAGTCTGGTTGTTCGCCCGGAAGCCTGGTGAGAGCGCGATGCCAAATTCGTCCGTGGTAACTAAAGCACTGACACCATTGTCAGTAATAAATGCTCCACTTGGCCCCACCAGGGGCGCAGCGAATGTTGTTTCCAGATTTGATACCGGACTGCCCATGTCATCCAGTACAAAAAGACTGAAAGGCACTGCGAATGTTTTGCCGGGTGAAGCAGCCTGATCCGACCCACTGATGATCCCTATGGTTGTTGCTGTGCCTGGAATAGTATATTCGTATGCCCCAATATCACACAAAGCATTTTGAGGTCTGTCTACGCCACGTTGATCCTTGGAAAGACAGGTTGCAGTATCCCCGTTGTCTTTTGCCAGACTATTGGATGAAATCGGGAAATACCCGGTAGGGCCAATAGGGAATGGACTCAGGAGTGGTTCGATATTATCCTGATCGCCGGTGCTGCTCGCGCGGTTGCAGCCACTTGTGTCGCCAATAATATTATGATTGGAAACAGTAATGCCTGTGCAGTCTGGACCCCAATTTGTGGCTGTATTGTGCGCCAAAATGCTGTTATTGATGATTAATGTACCTGTCTTATATATACCCCCACCATTATCGGCGCTATTGTTTACAATGGTGCTGTTGTTTATGGTAAGGTTGCCACCCCTCATATGGATGCCCCCTCCATAGGACGCGTAGCCTCCTATTATAGGGTTAATAACATTATCATTGATTGTCGTATTGTTGATGTCAACAGTTCCTCCTATGTTCATGCCCGCGCCTTCGGCCTGGCTGCCGTGATAGGTATTCGTGTTATGGCTAATGGAACTGTTATTAATGCTCAACTTTGGTCCAAAAGATTCTATAGCAATATCATCATTAAACCTCACTACACTATTGTTTAGCTCCAGTGTACCCATATTTCTTATTCCGCCGCCAGAATCATAAAGAGCAGCTACGCCGTTCTGTATAATGAAATGGTCAACAGTAACTTTTGTCTGACTATTGATAACGATGCCTTTTCGTGCTCTCTCTCCATCTATCACGGAGAGGTCATCTTGTGTTGAGAATGAGGCATACCATCCACCGGATAACTTGACACTCTTCGTAACTGTAACAACGGAGGCGGCAGTGCTGGTATAGATGCCGCTCTGGACGTATAAGGTTTCTCCGGAGGAAGCTCGATTGGCGATGGCGTAATCGATGGTTTTACAGCTGCTTGCCGGGCTGGTTCCACATGAGGCATTGTCGGCCCCACCTGTGGCAACGTACCAGACAGTATTTCTCAGGGCAAAACTTGCCTGAGTCGCGGCAGGCGTCGTCGCCGTGACGGTAAAGGAGCCCAGTATATCGTTTGCCGTGAAAATAGATGACGTTGCCACCCCATATTCATCTGTAACAGAAATCAGCTCATTGCTACTATTGGCAAAGGTTCCGCTTGCACCAGTTGATGGCGCAGTAAATGTCATAGAGACACCTTCGACGGGACTGCCATTCGTATCTACTACATAAACCGATAATGGCAGCTCGTACGGACGATTTGGCAGGCCGATCTGCCCCGTTCCCTTGAGCATATTGACAGCAGCAGCAGATTCGGGCACGATAAACTCATAGGCCCCGATGTCGCAGACTGCACCCTGCGGGCGTGTTGCCCCGCGTTGATCATGGGACAGGCAGCTGCCTGGATCGCCAGCCTCAATTGCCGGGCTGCCTTCGCGAAGAGTGAGGTAGGCTGGATTTCCGATGCCGATCGGGCTCAATTGCGGATCGCCGGTGATGTAGCTGCCGGCGGGCATATTACAGCCGGCCACATCATTGAAAAGGTTGTTATGGGCACTGTTAACTGTTCCAGAGCAATTCGGGCCCGAGCTTGCGGCCACATTGAGGCTTAAAATCGAATTGTTGATCGTAACAGGGGCAGTCAATCCGCTGGTGATGTACAGACCGCCGCCTTGGGAAGCAGTGTTATAGGCAATAGTTGAATTGTTGATGTTTATAGTCTTGCTGCTGGCGGCACTGCTATAGATACCACCCCCGTTCTGGGTAGCCATATTGTTGGCAATTGTGGAGTTGTTGATTGCCAGGTTCCCGGTATTGTAAATACCGGACCCAATTCCTCCTCTATTGTTGCCAATATAGCTGTTCGAAACGGTTAGGGTTCCTGAAGAATACACTGCGCCATGCAGATTTGTCCCCGAGGATTCCATTGACACATTGTCGTAAATTGAGACATGATCCAGAGTAACATTAGATCCATTATTGTAAAGTGCAACACCAGGGCTGGCGAGGGCACTGTTGTTTCTGATTATGACATAACTCAGCTGAACTGTATGATTGCCTGAAATGTTAATGCCAGCTCCGCTACCCCCGGACATCCCGGCGTTATATACTTCAAAATGATCCATAGAAAACGTAAAGGCTGTGATGGAAGAATTTACTGAAATTGCTCTTGAACCATTTCCATTTATTGCCGATAATCCATTTTGAGAGGTAAAGGTGCTGTTCCATCCTCCGGAAATTGATACGCTCTTCCATATGCTGATTGGGGGAGAAGTTAGGCCGGCTTCGACATAAATTTTCTCGTCCTGCGCAGCCTTGGAAAGTGCTTCTGCGATTGTCAGGCACGGTGCTGCCGGCGTGCTGCAGGAATTTGAGTTACTCCCGCTGGGGCTGACGAACCAGCCAGCATTCGTAAGATTGAACGTCGTCATACCGGAAACTCCGCTGACACTGGCAGTAACCTCGTAACTGCCGAATTGGTCGTTGGATTTAAAGATGGATGAATTAGCAATTCCGTTGACCGTTGATGCCGACGCGGAAGTTGCCGTTGTGCCAGCAAAGGTTCCGCTGGGCCCCGACACGGGAGCATTGAAATCCACAGTGATGGAGTCGACAGGATCGCCATCTTCATCTATCACATATACGGACAGGGGCTTGGCGAAATTTGTGGACAGCGGAGCGCGCTGATTCGATCCGTTTGCAATGCCTATTGAATGGGCGGCGCCGATTGTGGTTGGGCGTTCGTACGCGCCGATGTCGCAAACGCCTCCCTGAGGTCGCGAGACGCCTCGTTGATCGTCGACCAGACACGTTGTGGGATTGCCGGCATCGATCGCCGGGCTTCCTGCGACTAAAGGATATAAATACTCAACCATATAAGGCGTCATCTGTGGGTCGGTATTAACCTTATCATTGATGCTTGAAGATAGGGTGCAACCTGAAGTGCTGTTAATAATATTGTTCTCAGATACGTTAATTGTTCCTGTGCAATCTGACGGCGTATTTGCTCCGAAAATGTCACGCCCGGTATTATTAGCAATAATGCTGTTGCGTATCGTGATTATTCCGCTCGTCGCATCCTGAATGCCTCCCCCGGCACTACCACCTTTGCTAACGTTATTAACTAACGTGGAATTTTGGACCGTAAGGGAACCGCCTCCCTGGTAAATGCCTCCTCCGGTATACCCAAATCCCATGGAGCCAGCAACATTGCTGCTGATTGTGACGTTGTTAATTGTTAGATTGCCGATAGAATAAATGCCGCCACCATCTGCACTCGTACTGTTGTTCCTGATTGTTGAATGATTTAGACTTAAGGTGCCTTGGTTGGTTATCCCACGAGCGCTATTCTGAACAACGAAGTGGTCTATTACTACGCCTGTGCTGGGTGGAATTCCAATCCCCGCCTTTGCTTTTCCTCCATCCACTATGGAGTACCCACTCCTTTGCGAGAATGCCGTGTCCCAGCCTCCGGAGAGGGTCAGGTCTTTATTGATCAACGCTACGTATGTCAGCGTCGACTCGGTAAATGTTCCAATGGAGGCATAAACTGTAGCACCTGCCACTGCTTTGTTTATAACTCCATTGAGAGTCGCGCAGGGATCTGTCGGTGTCTCACAGGAATTGTTGCTGTCATCGCCTGTGGGCGTGACATACATAGCACTAACGTTGGTTAAGTCAAAATTCACAGGGACGGAATATAGAGGTGTTTCTGCTATAACAGCATAATTTCCAAGCTCTCCATCGGCCTGAAAATTAACCGTTGCAATACCTGCACTGTTAGTGACGGCACTAGTCGTAGTGCTTTCTGAATCAACGAATGTTCCACTCGCTCCGGATAAAGGCGCTGAAAAGTTTACCGTCGCACCGACGAGCGGCGAGCCATCGCTGCCTTCCACATAGGCACGAAGCGGATGATAAAAGGCTGTCAGAATGCTGGCATTTTGGTTTGACCCGGCGGAGAGATGGATTCCGCCTGTTGTAACATATTCATGAGCACCAATATCGCAATTTGAACCATGAGGACGCGGCGTGCCATTTTGGTCGGTCGCTGGGCAAACGGATGGATCGGCTGAATTGATTGCGGGGGAACCTGGTAATGGAGCAAAAGATGGGATTGCCCCTGTTGGTGTGCTGCTTAATCTTGGATCAATATTAAACTGATCTCCAATTCCTGCAGTAATTGAACATCCACTCGTTTGGTCAATGAGGTTGTGATTTGACGATGTGATACTTGTGCATTGTGCCAGGGACATCGAGGAAGTATTTTTAGCGAGAACGCTGTTGTTTATATGGAACATGCTGCTTCCACCGACTCTGTATAGCCCTCCATTAGTATGTGTGGCTGTGTTGGCAATAATCGAAGAGTATTGGATTGTAACGGTTGTAGTTCCGGCAGCGACCGCTCCTCCATATAGGGCACTATTGTAATGGATTGTCGTGTTAATTAATGTCAAGCTTGTAGAGGCTGGCACCGGCTCGGCGTAAATGCCTCCCCCGTAGTTGAGTGCTTGGTTGTGTGAGATAGAACTGTTCTTGATTGTAACGACCCCGTTGAAAACAAAGACGCCGCCTCCGTTGTTGGTTGATCTACCGTTTCGGATCACCATCCTCTCCAGAACAATATTGCCATTTCCCGCCCTTATTGCGGGCCGCGTGTTTTCCCCATCTATAACTGTGGCGCCGCTTTGTGCCGAAAACAGATCGTCCCATCCCCCAAAGACTCTTCGATATATTTACTACATAGGTGTTGGCGCTTGTATAAGTTCCGTTGGCTATATAAATAACGTCGCCTGAGAGAGCCTTGTCGACTGCGGCTTGAATGGTCAAACAGGGCAATTCGGGCACCGAACAGGAGTTTGCATCATTCCCAGTGGTCGCGACATACCAGATAACTCCAGAAGCTGTTACATCGCCTTCGTTCCAACTGTTACTTTCCTGTAATTTGTCTGTCGGGATCGCCGTCTCCCTGGGAAGAGGGGTTTCTACTGAACTGACGTCATCTGTTACAACGGGCGGTTCTGTTGGAAGCGGAGTCGGGGTTTCGGCAGGTTCAGGATCCTGGGCCTGAGAGCCTCCCCAGGCGTTATCGATTTGATTGAAGTGCAGCGGGATATTTCCAGTCTCTGCATTGACCAGCACCATTTCCCGGATTGGTTGTCCCTGCTGGACAGTTGTCATCTCCAGTCGCCAGACCAATTCCGCGGGACGGATGCTTGGGCGCAGCAGTTGCTCATCGAAGATCCAGAGGGCGGCCTGGGTATGCTGATAGTCAGCGGTTGTCCCGCCGTACCACTTGACCATGCCTTGTTTGGCAGTCTCAATCGCATCCTCAACCGTAACATTTGGTTGTGTGTCGAGGGAAAGGTCCTGGGAAACTTCTCCATTCATGGAGTACAGGTCGCCGTTCTGATTCGTGTTGACAACAAGCTCACCGCCGATGACCGGGATGCCCTGATAGTTCTGCTGGTACCGGACGGTCAGACGTCCATTATCTCCTTCTGTCGTGCGCATTTCGGTCAGATCGCGCCCAGGGTCGCTGACTCCGAATTCGGGCGCGAAGCGTTTCACCAGCGACAGGGCCGACTCCGCCGGAGAGACAGCTTGCGCTCGTGGCGCGCTCCCCAGGGTTCGGGAGGAGACGGATCGTCTCCCGGACTCGGGTCCAATGAAACTGACTTTTCCAGATTCCGAGTTAACCTGTTTGCGCACTCCATCCCCTTCCTGCGCGGCGGCAGATTGAGTCTGCGTGAGCGGTAGCGCCATGGAAAGGATAACGATGAAAGAGAGCACGGCCTGGGTGAGCTTGCGAGTGCGTGTCATGTTAATCTCCGATTTCTGAAATGTCCCGCGGCAAACAAAATACCTTGCACGGGCAGCAAGGTAAATAGATAGTTGGCAATAACATCAGCGGATGGCCGTCTGATAGAGTTGGTCTTTTTTTTCGAGCGAAGCGTTGCATGCGGTTCCCGCCCACAGTGTTCCTTGATGATGTCACTCACCATGAGTGTAGCAAGCGCCCATCAAACGGTCAAGCAAAAACCCTATTAAAAAGTTACATCTTTCGGAATTGAAATCTGATATGTTGTGTCGGAATGCTGTCTCTTAATGAGGACGAAAAGAAGTACCCGGAAGTTCCTGGTTGCGGCCGGGAGCTTCCGGGTACGGATGATCGCACCAGCTATGTCAAAGCAATCACCTTATCTGGGTTTCAGCAGTAAATGTCCTTCCGCCTTTGCTGCAATTGCCTGCTCCTCCCACAGCATGGAATCATATTCAACATTCGCTCAAATCCACGGTCATCATCATCTCTTATATTCGGACGTTTTTGCATGCCGAAATGATAGGATCTGAACCATGATCGCTTCATTGCAGAATAGAAAACAGACATCCTGCTATAGGCGGCGTTCCTATTGGGAACAGGTTTGCGCTTCGTGCCCGGGTTCCTGACCAGATTCCCCGTGAACGATGGCAGCATGTTCCTGAGCATGATCCGGGATCTGCGCGCCAATTTTTTTCTGCCTGCTTTCACATCCTATTATGCATTTCTGCCCGGTTCAGCCGCCTGGCTGATCATGGGATGCGGCCTGAGGCGCGCCTTTGGGATTCTCTTTTCCCTGCTGGTCTTTGGTTATGTCTACCGATTGTTTCGGGCGGGCATGCGGCCTTTCCCATGATCATACTGGGCAGCAAAGGAATTATGTTTCTGAACGCGGAGTTCCAGCGCGTACCTGCAAACCATGGAGAGGAACCAAAAGCCGGCCATAAGTCTTTCCCTGTTGGCGGAGGGAATATTCGGCCTCATCCTGCTCGACTTGCTTGTTTTTTCCTTTGTAGGTGCCCGGAATTTAGCTCGCTTCAGCCTCGCAGAATCCGACCGGCAAACCATGCAATGGGTAAGATCAAATACCCCTGCAGAAAGCCGCTTCCTGCTGATCACCAGTGCCGGACAGATCAGCCCGATGACCGATACGTTCCAGGAATGGTTTCCAGCTCTGGCCGAGCGGCGGAGTCAGAACACTCTGCAAGGCACGGAATGGACACTTGGCGAGGATTTTTAGCCTTATTCCCTGCAATTAGCCGCGCTTCAGGCTTGCCGAAACGCGGCTTGTTTGGATGATTGGGTCGCGAATCATCAGGTGCAGTTCGATTTTCTCTTGTTCAAAAAGGAACATACTTCGCCTGATCTGCTTGAGTCTCTACGAACAGACAGTCGCTATTCACTGCACTATGAATCTACGGATGTAGTGATACTCGAAGTCAGTCCTGAGTTATTAGACTTTCTCGGAAATTAAATCGGGACGCTGATTCACGCTGACAAACGCAGATTTGTTCTTTTGAAACAGCGAAAACACTTGCACCTGGCGCAAGTGCAGGTGTCAGCGTTTTTCAGCGTCCAAAAACAGGTTCTTTGCTTATTACCGATAAAATCTATTTTATATTTCCCAATAGTCTTGGAAACCAGTACCACAACAGATCTGCGGCCGGTTTTCCGTGAATGGAGGCGGACTTGTCCTGCAGCGCGACCGGCGCGTAATAGCCGCGGCTGACCAGTCCGCTTACCCACGAGCGGGCGTTGACCGCGTTGAAGACCGCATCGTAAATATCCACCTGCTGCTGCAGGTCCAGGTTGACCGAACTGAGGTCGGCGCGCGGGCGGCTGAGGGCCGTCCAGTACAGGCAGCCTCCACTTCCACCCGGAATGCAGCCCGTGGCCGAATACGTCGAAGACGGGTAGGAAATCCCGATGATGAAAGGCTTATTGACCTGGATCTGGATTGGCAGAACGTTATTATCGAGCAGGCGTCCGGCTTCGGCCTGCAGGTCCGCCTTGTTGGGAGTGGACTGGTCGCTTAATTTGGCGAACCACAGCAGATAAACCGCATCCGTCTCTTTCAGGAGATTGGTTGGTGGGGAAATGAACCCGTTGTCATATGGAAGCGCAAAGATCAGGTTGCCGCTGAAGTGCTGGCGGACCTCACTCATGACGTTTCGCCAGCGCGTCTCCGCGTCGCCGGGGACTCCGCTCGGAGTGCCGTCTGCCAGCGTCCCGCCGGGCAGGGCCGGGCCGATCCAATCCCCACCGATGATCACGGCCTGCGCGCCCGAGAGACTCGCCAGATCCGCAAAATGGACGGCGAAGGCCCGGTAGTGATCGAACCAGTTGTTCCACCAGTTCGCATCGCGCGGTGCACTCTTCCAAAAGTCATTGGCATCTGTCGCAAAGCGCGGCTGCGCGAACACGGCAACGTTCAAGTTGATCGAGCGGGCCTGCGTGACCGAGACCACCGTGTCAGACCAGAGTGGATCCCGCCCGGGCTGGGCGGCGAAGATCAACGGATTGCTGCGCGCGTAGGTCCATGAGGGCGTCAGAATGACCCAGCTGGCGCCAATTGCCTGGATATTCTGCAGGGCATTCGGGATGAAAACGGGTGTGCTTGGCTCGTAGGAGGACTGGAATTCCACGCCGGCCATAAAACCCGACCCACGCGAGGGGATATCGGTCGCGATCAGTGTGGGGCTGCCGGCCTTTTGGGGCCAGGTCCATTCCTGGACGGTGTCGAAGATATCCTGCGGGGCAATGCTCGGCGTGACGGTATGCCCGCGTGAAGATTCCCCGGCGGTCTGCACGTCATCGGCCGCATCGCACTGCGCGTTGCGGCAGTACCGGTAACCAAAGGATCCAACGATATTCAGGGGCCCGTACAGCTTGTACGCCCATTTGTTGCTGCCCGTGGACCACATGGGAATGGGCGGCGTCCAGCCGTACGGATTGAACTGAATGTAGATAATGTCTCCCGTCGGCGTATTCTGCGGCACGGTCACTTCGAACAGGATCGGCGCATTGGGGCCGGCCTGCCAGGACTGCACGACGTCGGTGATCGTTGTGTTTTGGGCCGGGACAATCAGGCGCCGGGTCACGTATTGACCTGTCGACGTGAACTCGGAATTCCAAAACCCATCGCCAAGTGTGTATTTGTATTCGATGTCCGCGCCGGCCGGCAGGAACAGGGAAACCGAATACCTGCCGTCGGGTAAGGGCGCCAGGACCGGCATGCGGTCCGCAACGGTGCTCAACCCGCCGCGCAGGTCCGAGAAGGTGTTGCCAAGCTGGGTCAGGTTGCCTGCCAGCCGCAGCGGCACACCGCTCTGTGTTCCGGGCGGAACCGAGACGGCGAAGATCACATTGACCAGCTGGGCCGGCTTCATCCGGACCTCGACCGGCGTGCTTTGATTTTCGCCAATGGTTGCGCCCTGCTGGAACGTTTGGAAGGTGCCGTCCAGGGCGTAGGCCACGAAGGTATGCGGCCCGCCGCGCAGACCGTTCAATTGGAAACGTCCCGCCGAGTCGGTCAGGGTTTGGACACCCCCGGCTGTAACAAGGATGTCGGGGATCGGCGCGCCGGTATCGGAATTGACCACCGTGCCGAAAGCATTTCCGGACAACGTGCCAACCGGCCTGTCGACCCAGCTGTTGAGTGTGTCGACCACCTGGGCCGGTCCGCTCACGTGCAGCATCCGGTAGCGGATGGGGATGTCCAGGTTCGTGTCTTCGTAGGTGGGTGCGCCGCCGCGCCGGACATAGCGGTACTTGACTAGGGCCTGGTCGGGAATGGCAAGCGTGGCCGTGTAGGTGATCGCGTCGATGGGATTCATCTGGTAGTCGACGGCATCCAGCGCCAGACCGGTCACTTCATTCAGAATGCTGATCGTGAGGGCCTCGTTGGCCGGAAGGGGGTCAGGCAGACGGACCGTAAACGTAACTTCCGCACGCGGCAGGGCGGTCGCGGCCGGACCGGCAGGTGCACTTGGGCTGGATGGGGCGGCAGTGGGGAAGAGGGGCCAGTCGATCAGGGAAATGGCGCAGGCCTGACTGCTCAAAGCAAGAATGACGATGAAGATTAGAAAGCGGCGCGAAAAAATGGACGGTGATTTCATAACTCTCCTCAATGCTTCCTGCCAGGATGGTCGTTCGATGCCAGCTTGGGCCTGATTCTGCTAAACGGAGGTTTCCGTCTCTGGCAGGCTTCTTCTTCGCCCGGCGTAGGCGATGTAGCTCAGGCCAATGCTGATGAAGTATAACAAGGACATTGGGACCATGACCAGTGCCATGTTAATGGGATCGACCGTCGGCGTGACCATGGCTGCCATGATCGCGATGATCACGATTGCCAGCCTCCACTGCTGCTGCAGTGCCCTGGGTTTGACCAGTCCCACGGATGTCAGAATGTAAATCACCAGGGGGAATTCGAAGAACACGCCAAGCCAGAACATCAGGTTGGTCACGAACCCATAGTAGGAGTTTGGCCGCCAGTTCGTGCTGAAGCCCATATATTCATTGAACAGTTCCAGGGCGTTGATGGCCTCCGGCATGATGCGGTACGTAAAGGCCACCCCGCTGATAAAAAAGATGGCGGCCAGGGGAATGCCCAGCAAACCGATCTTTCGCTCGCGCGGCCGCAGACCCGGTGCGGCGAAGAGCCACAGTTCGAAGGCAATGTAGGGCAGTGCCAGGATGACCCCGCCGATCAGGGCGATCCGCATGAACACGCTGACCGATTCGGTGACCTCGATCGTACCCAGCAGGGATGTGCCTTCCAGTGGCGAGGCGAGCAGGATGACTAGGTCCCGCGTGAAGAACGAGGTGATTCCCACGCCGATGGCCAGGCCGATCAGGATCCGCAGGAGGTGTCCGCGCAGGGCCTCGATATGATCCCACAGGCTGGCGCGGGCTTCGGCTTCGGTGGCCAGGCTGGAGAAGGTGTCGAGGAGCGGACGGTCTTCCGGGGGTTCCTCGTTCAGGAACCGGCCGGTGCGGGCGATGAGCCGGAAGGGGAACGCAATAAGATTGAAGATCAGTACAAATGGAAATGTGATCACCCGCCAGACGGCTTTGAAGAAGTTAGTCATGTTCGTCCGAGCCGTTGTCAGCGGGTTCAGAGGCAGAGGATGCGCCTGCGGTGGAATTCTGCTCTGTGTCGGAGGCGGGGTGGGTTGCCGTGGGCTGGATCGGGGGCTTGCGGCCGGTCGAAGCCGCGGCGGGACGCGGGCGCGGGTCGATCGTCTGGCGGATCTCCCTGATTTCCTTGTCCACATCCCCGAGTTCCGAATTTGCCTCGCGCATCAAATTGCGCGGCAGATTGCGCAGCTCGGCCGAGGTCTTTTGAAAGACCTTCCAGCCGTCCGATCGAACCAGCTGGTTCAGCCAGCGCCCGATGGTGCGGCCTGCCTTCTGCATATCCCTGGGTCCCAGCACAATGATGGCAATCAGGAGGATAAAGGCAAGTTCAGATAAACCGACACCGAAGATTTCCATACTTATCCTGTAATCATCCCTGCTTACGAATTTTGAAACGCCTGTTTGATTTCGTGTTGATGGTCGGCCAGCGCGCCGAGCACACCGTTCACGAAGCGCGGCGCAGAATCGGAGCCGAATTGCTTGGCCAGCTCGACAGCTTCATTAATAGCCACCTTGAGAGGCGTGTCCTGATAAACGGCGAACTCCCAGAGGGCCATGCGCAGGATGTTGCGATCGATGGCCGCGATCTGGTCGAGTGGCCACTCGGGTGCATATTCTGCGATGATTTTATCGAGCGTGTGCGTAATAGGGATTACACCGAAGATGATCCGGCGGGCAAACTCGGACAATTCATCACTCAGCGGAGTTTCCTCCAGGCGCAGTTTGTATATATCGCCTGGAGGGTGGTTTGCAATATCTACTTCGTAAAGTACTTGCAGGGCCAGCGAACGCGCCCTGGTGCGGGGCTTCATGCCGTCTCGACCTCGTCTTCGATGTCTTCGATGTGGATCTCGATCTCGCCGATATCCATACCGACCATTTCCTGCAGGGCGCGCGCAACCTGATTCTGGACATTGCGGCTGATTTCGCGGATGTTGACATGCGGCTTGAGAACCAGATACAGGTCCGCGACGACGACGTTCTCCTCCACTTCGATCCGCACGCCCTCGCCGCTGCCGCGCTTGAAGAGACGGTTCACGCCGCCCGGTATGTGGGCCATGCGGCTGACCCCGGGCACACTCAGCGCCGAAAGCCGCGCGATGGTGACCAGCACGTCGGGCGAGACGGTGATTTTCCCCTGTGAATAGGACTCTGTCATGTATTTGCTCCTGTCATTGCCAGCGAAGCGATCTCGTCTCACCTGCAACGGCTGCCTGAGATTGTGTCGTCACAGCCACGCTTCCCGAAGGCTCGCAATGGCGTAAATGTTATTACATCATCACCATGCCGCCGTCCACACTCAGAACCTGTCCGGTAATAAACGCAGCTTCGTCTGAGACGAGGAAGGCCACGGCGTGGGCAATATCCTCGGGCGTACCGAGACGGCCCATGGGCGTCGCTTTAATGGCGGCGGCTCTGTAGTCATCGGACAGAACGTCGGTGAGAGCGGTTGTAATGTATCCCGGCGCGACGGCATTAACGGTGATGTTGCGTGAGCCTACTTCCTTGGCGAGTGACTTGGTGAAACCGATCAGCCCGGCCTTCGAAGCCGAATAGTTGGTCTGACCGGCATTGCCCGACAGCCCCACCACCGAAGTGATATTGACGATGCGCCCGTAGCGCTGTTTCATCATGGGACGCAGAACTGCCTTGCTGCAGTTATAGGCGCCCTTGAGGTTTACGCTCAGGACGGCGTCCCAATCCGCCTCTTCGATGCGCAGCAGCAGATTGTCGCGCGTGATCCCGGCGTTGTTGACCAGGATATCCACCCTGCCGAAATTCTCCAGAGCACACTCGATGAATTCCTGGGCGCTTTTGTGATCGGCTACATCCACCAGGCAGCCGCTCGTATGGCGCCCAGTGGCTTTGGCGATGTTGGCAGCGGTCTCCTCGGCCTGCTCCTGCAGCCGGTCGCCGCAGACCACGTCCGCGCCGCGCTGGGCCAGGACTTCCGCGATGGCCCGCCCGATCCCGCGCGAGGCACCGGTTACAACGGCAACCTTGTTCTCCAGAGGTAATGTGGATGTCATGAATGAGCTCCTTAAGAGATTATAACATGCAGAGAATGGCTGATTTTGTGGGCTTTCCATCTTCTAACCACTCTCCTACACAATAACCCCCCAATCTCTATTTCGGTTTCAATCCCAGGGCCAATCCGAGCCCGCCGGCCAGCGCGAGGGCGGCCGCCCATAGGAATGCATCCTGCCAGAAACGGATCGGAAACAGGCGGATCAGCGTATCCGAGAAAAGGAACATCCAGGAGTCGCCTTCGAAGAACAAAGCATGGAATCCGGAGAAAAAGTTCCAGAAGATATTCGGGTCGATGACAATGCCGATCACGACGATCATCCCGACGGTGGCGGCCAGCCCGATCATCAGCCACCCGCCGCGGCTCAAACCGAGACGATACGCCGGCCACCACCCGCCGAACCAGGCCCAAATTCCGAGCAGGAGCAGGAGCACAATTGTCGCGTACCAGACTCGCAGCGCGCCCTGGGTGACGAGCTTGACATCGTCCATGTGGCTGAGCTCGCGCTCGTTGTAGAGCGGAGTCCCATCCTCGAATTCCAGGTCGCCGAGATAGGCAATCTCCTCGTTGATCACGAGATAGTCCAGCGCATAGGGCGCCCATTTCAAGCGATCTTCTTTTGTAAACCCGTATTGGTCGGGTGGGAAGTAGGGCATGTTGTATTCGATTTGCAGGAAAAGCGGAGTGAGCAGCACGCGCAATCCAAGCCCGATGAGGGCGAAGGGGATAAGGAGAGTCACAAGCCAGGAAAGGAGATTAAATTTCATAATTTAACCCAAGTTGCTACCAAAGGAAGTTGATGGAACAAGCGAGGACAAAGAGAGCAACCTTGAGCTCAAAGCCTCTGGCCGTGACAGCATGAATCGATTTAGGTAACAAGCGCTCCATGAGACTACC
>JBAVVF010000448.1:0-8747 GCA_049697155.1 Anaerolineales bacterium | reverse complement strand
AAACGGATCTGCTGGGCCTGTTCGCCGTTGTAATCCACACCCCGGGCTGTTGCGCCAAAGGTCTCGAGTTTCTCGGTGAAATACTCGTTGAGTTTCCGCTGAGTTTCATCTATGTTCATGGGTTCTTCTCCTGGTTCTCCAGATAAAGCCTTGCATCCCGGCCCTTCATAAAAAGCAGGTCGATCACACTGACCGTCGACACGAATGGCGGATATAACTGTTCGTATTCCGGGTAATTATATTGTTTATATTCCAGTCGAATGCCGGCCCGCTCGAACATTTCGGGGATCAGATAGGCCTGCGCAGCCGGGCCGGAGAGATACGTACCGGCTTTTACCTGGCTGAGAATGCCGATCAATCTCTCCGTCTTCGTGCCCTGGGGATGATACTCGCGTGATATTTTGATCGGCGTGCCGATTTCCAGGCTGCGGCAGGCCCAGTGGATCAGCCGCAGATTCAGATCGGAGATGGATTCGGCCGGGTGGGTCAGGAGGTCGCTCAACTCGGAAAAATAAGGCTCGAAGCAGGGCGCGCGCCGGTAGGATTCACGAATCCGATTCAACATTCTGCGTGCCCACGGTGACGAATAATCGACGGGCGTCTCCTCGATTAACTGACTCGGATGGCGATAGTGCACGGGGACAGTGATCCACTCCGGGCCGCGGGGTGTCTTGATCCTGTTACGGTTGCGCCAGTCACCTTTCGTGTATTGCAGATCATCGTGAATAATGAATAGGTCGGTCTCACGGATAAAGTCGAAGTAGCCCAGCCAGGGCAGAAAGTTCGACTGGATGATACCAACCTTCATTGACCCTTATCCGTGGTTCGCCCGATGGTATATGCTTTGCGGCCGCCTGTGCGCTCGAAAACCCGCGCCAGATATTCGCCAATGATCCCCAATGAGAACAATTGTACGCCGCTGAAGAGGGCAATAAGAGACGCCTGGAACGAGAAGCCCGGTATTGAACCCTGGGTGAAGTACGTTACCAGCACGTACAGCAAAATAAGAAAGCCAAACAGGGTAAACAAAAAACCAAGTACACTCGCCAGCCGCAACGGCAGGGTTGTGTAACTGGTGAGTACCAGCAGCGTTACTTTGACAAGTCTGATCAGGTTGTAGTTGGAGCGTCCCATCGTGCGGGGCGACTCATCCACGGGGACGGATGCAAAGCGATTCGTACCCCAGGAAAGCAGAACATCCACCAGAACGTCCGGTCCATTAAAATCCTCAAAGGCTTTGCGCAAGCGCGCACGGAACACCTTGAAAGCCCCAATGTCACGGACAGTCCGTATACCCATCACAAATCCAATGGCGCGCTTCACCAGCACCGAAAACAGGTTTTTCCACCAGGCCTGCTGGCGTCTGCGGGCCACGCCATACACTACGTCATAACCTTCATTCAACTTTGCCAGTAGTTTGGGCATCTCTTCCGGGGGATTTTGCAGATCGTCGTCCATGGTAAAGATCGCTTCATAGCGAGCGGCACGGATCCCGCACAGGGTTGCATTGTGCTGGCCGTAATTACGCATCAGGTCGATGCCATGCACCCAGGGATGGGCCTGCGCCAGCTTCTCGATTGTCCCCCAGGTATTGTCAGGGCTTCCATCGTTGACGAGCAGGACTTCATAGGAATCGGCGAGTCCGGGTAATACCTGGCCCAACCGTTCGATCAGCATGCTCAGAGTATGTTCGCTGCGATAAACAGGTACGACGACTGAGACATTCATACGGGGCACAATTTTACCACCCGCTTACAACCGGGCCGCATGCCTGTCCGCCAGCAGGGCCAGGGTACGGCGCACCTCCGCCGCCTTCTGCTCTTCCGTCCAGCCGAGGGCATTGCCAATGATTCTGGCCAATTCTTCGATCACTTCGCGCGTGACCCGTCCCAGCATGGCGAGCATCGTGCGCCGCAGCAGGAAGTCGTCCAGATGGCAGACCTTTTCGTGCTGGGCCAGGAAGACGATCTCGCGCAGAGAAAAATCGGGCAGGCCCCTGACAACGAAGTCCGTCCCGCCGTTCATATAGGTGGCGATGGTCTCGGCCCGCGTGCCGTAACGTTCGAATAATAGTTTCAAGCGTTCGCGAGCCACGCCAGTCCAGGCTGAAAGGCTTTCGACCTGACGCCTCAGCTCTTCGGGGTCGCGCGGGTAGCCGCGCCCACCGCCGATCGGCAGGGAGCGCGTATCCTTTTGGCGCTTCGAGCCGAGATGGGCCAGGGCCTTGTCCGTGACCTGTTCCGAGAAGGCCCGGAAGGAGGTCCACTTGCCCCCCACCAGCGAATAGACCGGGAAGCGCAGATTCGTCCAGTCGCCGCTCAGGACCTCGATGCTGTGATCGCGCGAGATCTGCGAGGCTGCCTTGGCCGTGGAGCGGGGCAGCGGGCGAACGCCTGAGAACTGAAAAACGATGTCATCGCGCCTCAGACCCAGACCGGGAAAGATGCGGCGGGTCAGCTTCAGGAAATAATCGATCTCTTCATCCGTGCACTGCGCCTCGTCCGGGTGCTCCACAGGGATATCGGACGTGCCGATCAACACGTGGTCATACAACGGGAAGATCAGCACGATGCGTCCATCTTCATTTTCAAAGAAGAATTCATTTTCCCCGATGGCTTTGCGCAGTTCAGGATGCCTGACCACAATATGGGAACCCTTCGTACCGCCAATGAAACGGGTGGACAGGCCCAGTTTGTGATTGGTGAAATCGATCCAGGGGCCGGCCGCGTTGATGACCAGCTTCGGATGCACATCGTAGGTGTTATCCGTCAATTCGTCACGCAGGATGATGGTATCACCGCTTCCGCCCACCATGCTGACATAATTGAGGGCCCGCGCGCCTGGGTTTTCCGCTTCGGCATCCAGGATCAGTTCAAGCGCCAGGCGTTCCGGCTGCAGGATCGCGCCGTCGTAATAAACTGCCGTGTTGATGACCTGCGGGTTGAGCTGATCCCACCGGGCCAGTGACTTCTTCCGTGAGAAGAAGCGGTGCTTTGGAACCGTGCGCTGCCGGCCCGTGTAGGCATCGTACATCATCAGGCCAAGCTTGATGACGATGGAACCGCGTTCGGAAGGCTTGTCCAGCATTCCAAAGAACTTGAGCGGCGCATTGAGCAGGCCCGAAAATCGTTTGAAGATGGGGATGGCCGTGGGAAGCGGCTTGACGACATGCGGCGCATTCTGCAGTAAAAGGTTGCGTTCCCGCACAGCTTCGCGCACCAGTCGAAACTCCCCGTTTTCCAGATAGCGAATGCCCCCGTGAGCCATATGCGAGGAGGCTGCGCTGGCACCGGAGCAAAAATCGCCCTTTTCGACCAGCAGAACGTCGACGCCGTTCAAGGCCAGGTCACGGAATGTACCGATGCCGTTGATGCCGCCTCCAACGATCAATACGGAAACGGCCGGCTTATTCTTCAGAGCAGAAAGGGTTTCGTTGCGGTTCATTGATCAGATTCCACCTTCCAGATCCCTTGCTCCATATGCTGCCTGGAACTTGACACCTGGAATGAGCACCTCTGGCGCCATGACACTCTGCGCCACATGACACTATATACGTTACAGTCTTCTTGCAGCATGATTATAACTTCTTTCCTGCTTCCGCGTCCATTGTGTAACCCTGAAACGCCGGCTGCCGCGCTGAACTCTGCTCCAGCGTATGACCGGATCGCGCCCGGGTCTGAGGAAGTTCAACCGTCCAAAATGTGACAAATGTTATATTCGTTTTTTTGAATGTGACATACAATACATTCAGGTTTATGAATATGAAAAAGCAGCCTATCCTTCTGGTCTCCCAAAAAATCGTCGGGCCGCTGCAGGCCATCGCATCGTCCCCGCGCATCGCCATCCTGCTGGCCATCGGACAGGGCGAAGCCTGCGTCTGTCATCTGGAAACCGCACTGGGGTGGCGGCAGGCCTATATCTCACAGCACCTGATGGCACTTCGTAAAGCAGACATCCTGCAGGACCGCCGCGCCGGGCGCTTCGTCTTTTATCGATTGAAGGACGCCGCGCTCCTCGACCTGATCGCGGCCGCCGCCGGCCTGAGCGGACTCTCCGCCGAAACGATTCCCGCGCTCACCAACCGGCAGGCCTTTCCCACCTGTGAATGTCCGCAATGCGCGCCTGTATTAATCTCTGTGGACAATCTAAAAACCGTATGAATATCCTTTCTTTCATTACTGAATTGTTCTACAGCGGACTGGGCAACCTGGCCTCCTATCTGGCCGCGCACGTGCTGCTCTGCCTGCTCCCCGCTTTTTACATCGCCGGCGCGATGACCGCTCTCATCCCCAAAGAGACTGTCACGCGCTTTCTGGGACGCAACACGCCCAGGTACGTTTCCTATCCAGCCTCTGCTTTGGCCGGATTCCTGCTGGCAGTCTGCTCATGCACGGTCATTCCACTCTTCGCAGGGATTTACAAAAAGGGCGCAGGGTTGGGTCCAGCCATCACATTCCTGTTCGTCGCACCGGCCATCAACATTCTCGCGTTGGTTTACACGGGCGCAGTCATTGGCATGGATCTGGCCATTGCCCGCCTCGTTCTGTCGCTGGCGTTTGGCATCGGGATCGGCCTCATTATGGCAATTATCTTCCGACGCGAAGACGCCGAACATGATGCCGCCACCGACGCAATGTTTGCAGGGCAAGCCGCCATGCGCCGCGCGGCAGTTATTTTCCTGCTTGTACTGGTCGCGCTGCTGGTAGCAGGCACATTCCAGTTTGATTTTCTCAAACAAACCTATGCACAGATCAGCCTGCCGGTCAGCGGAATGGACACCTTCCAGGATTTTCTCTTCCGCCTCGTTCCGTTTGATACAAGCAGAGGCGAGGAAGGTGTCACAGCCCAGGGAGCGATCCTGATCGGCATGCTGGCGCTCATCGGGCTGGCATCCTGGAAAGGGATCGAAAACATCTTCGATGGTTTCAACGCCTGGACATGGATTTCCACTGCACTGGTTGGCTTGACTCTGCTGATCGCCGCCCTGAGCATCATTCCTCATGCAGACGGAATAACCCTCGGCTTTACGGGCAAGTTTTTCGGCGTATTACTTTCAACTGCCGTGCTGGGCTGGATACTCAAAACCCGGCTTAAAGAGGATGAGACCCGCGACTTCCTGTGGGAATCATGGAAATTCGTCAAACAGATTTTTCCGTTATTGATCGTGGGTGTCTTTGTTGTAGGTATCATTCGTGAATTGATCAGGCCCGAATGGATCCAGTCCCTCGCAGGGCAGAACACGCTGCTGGGCAACTTCGTCGGCGTGATTTTTGGCGTGTTCATGTACTTCCCCACTCTCGTCGAAGTCCCGATCGCTCAGATGTTCCTGAGCCTGGGTATGCACCGCGGTCCGCTGCTTGCCTATCTGATCTCTGATCCCGAGCTCAGCCTGCAAAGTATATTGATCACTGCCACGATCATTGGCCGCTTGAAAGCATGGGTATATGTGGGCTGGGTTGCGCTCTTCAGCACATTGGCAGGTCTCATGTACGGCGCCTGGGTCGACGGCGCAAGCATCGGGCTGGTAGCCATCTATCTGGCTGTATTTCTGGCAATATTGACAGGTTTGCTGTGGCTCATACAACATCGCAGTGGACCGGTCACCGCCGCTGTTCATTAAATTCCTATTTCAAAATGGAGAAATCAATGATTACCATCAAAGTCCTCGGTTCGGGCTGTGCCAACTGCAAACGCCTCGAACAGATCGCGCGCAAGGTCGTTGAAGACATGGTGCTCGACGCGGAAGTCATCAAGGTGACGGATCCCAACGACATCCTGAAATACAACATTCTCTCCACCCCCGGCCTGGTCATCAACGAGAAAGTTGTCTCGTCCGGCCGCATCCCCGGCCCGGCCGAGGTAACCACCTGGCTGGCAGATGCCCTGGAGACGACGTAACTGCTCAAGATCTATAAACGATAGTTCCATATTTCGCGCCGCAAGCAGGAGTGTCCCTTTGTATGGCGAAAACACACTACGCCCAAGTTAACGAGCATGGAGAGATCGTTCTACCGGTCCATATGGCAGCAAAGCTGGGACTGGCCGCCGGGGACGAGATCCGGGTCGAGCCCAACGGGTTGGGACTGCTCCTGCATCCCTCCATCCACACGCTGAAGCGCGTCTACGTGGAAACCACCAATCGATGCAACCTGAATTGCAGCACCTGCATGCGCAATGTCTGGGACGTGCAGTACGGATACATGTCGTCCGAGACTTTCGAAAAGATCCTGGCGAGCTTTCAGGACCTCGCACACAAGCCTGAGCTATTTCTGGGCGGATACGGCGAACCGCTCTCGCACCCGAACATTCTTGGAATGATCGGGCAGGCCAAGAAACTTGGACACCGCGTCTCGCTCATCACCAACGGCATCCTGCTGAGCGAAGAGTTTTCGCGCCAGTTGATCGAGCTCGACCTGGATATGCTCTGGGTCTCGCTGGACGGCGCCTCGCCGGAGTGCTATGCCGATGTCCGCCTGGGAGATGCCCTGCCGGACGTGATCGCCAACCTGACCTGCCTGCGGACCCAAAAGTACAGGTCTTTTGGCGGGTCGAGCTGGGCCGGGCATCCGAAGCTCGGGATCGCTTTCGTCGCCATGCAGCGCAACATCCATGACCTGAGCGAAGTCATCCGGCTGGGAACGCACCTGGGGGCGGTGGAAATCTCGATCAGTAATGTACTGGCGCACAACGACGAGCTCTTCCGGGAAAATCTCTACGCGCGTTCACTTGATATGACCGCCGGCCAGGAGATCCGCCCGCTCGTTCACATGCCGCTGATGGACGTTGAGCCCCGCACGATGAATGCGCTGGCAGGCATATTGAAAGATATGAACCGCCTGGAGCTTTCCGGTGCACTCCTGAACCAGAATACGGACCAGTGCCCCTTCGTCGAGCGCGGCAGCCTGGCGGTCCGCTGGGACGGGCAGGTCAGTCCCTGCCTGCCTCTGCTGTACACCCACCGGCATTTCCTCGACCGGCGCGAACGCACCTCACGCGAACACTTCGTCGGCAATGTCCACGAGAAGACCCTGCCCGATATTTGGAACGATGTCGAATACCGGGCATTCCGAAAGCGGCTGCAGGATTTCGATTTTTCACCCTGCGCCTTCTGCAACAGCTGTGAAATGGCAAACGACAACCGGGAGGATTGCTTCGGCAACGTTCATCCGACGTGCGGCGGCTGCCTGTGGGCCCGCGGGTTGATCCGCTGCCCGTGAAGACCAGCCGCGAATCGGCGCGAATTCACGCGAACCTATTAAAATATTTGCGAACATTCGCGTAATTCGCGGCTAAAAAAGACTCACCCCGAAAGAGAATTTCGGGGTGAGTTGTTTTGTAAGTCAGAATCGAACGTTCCTATACCTTTTCCATCGTGGGCTTCCAGACCTTCCAGACATTCCCTACCAGGTCCGGCCCGGGCTTGAGCACCAGCTCACCGGGCTGCCAGCCGGCCGGAGTTGCTTCCGTGCCTTTGCTGGCGCGCACGAGCTGGAACGCCTGGATCTGGCGGATCGTCTCCGCCAGGCGGCGGCCCACCGGCGGGGTCATCACTTCCATGGCCTGGATCACGCCGTCGGGGTCGATGATGAAGCGCCCGCGCAGCTCGATGCCCTGATTCTCGTCCCAGACGCCATACGCGCGCCCGACGTTGCCGGCCTGGTCCGATGCCATGTGGAACGGCACACCGCCTTCCACCATCTTCGTCAGTTCATGATCGTTCCACATCTTGTGGACGAAGTGGCTGTCCACGCTGACCGAAATGACCTCCACACCCAATTTCTGAAGCTCCGGATATTTATCGGCGACCGCCGATACCTCCGTCGCTCAGACAAAGGTGAAATCACCGGGGTAGAAACAAAGTAAAACCCACTTGCCAAGGTGATCGGATAGCTTGATGTTTGTAAACTTTCCCTGAAAATAAGCCGGGGCCTGGAAATCGGGGGCTTTCTGTCCCACACGAGCTGTCATAACCGTCATCTCCTTTCGCTGTTCAACAGTTTCCGGATTCGAGGCGCCGTTCGGTTTCTCACCGACGACGCTGCCTGATACGCGTGCACACGCAGTAGGCTGATCTGACATAGCTTCTCCTTTCCTGAAGGACTATGTGTCATTTTAAATTATAACCGCGTCACCTATTTATGACGCGGCCAAAGTAGGGCGGGATGCCATCCCGCCTTACCAGTTTCGGGCGCCGCTCAGGAACGACTTCCCGCTCATGGGCTTCTTCCCCGGCGGCTGGACCTCATCCAGGACGAGGAGCCGCTCTCCCGCGCCGACTGCGGGCTGGTCCCGGTAAATCAGCCTCTGCCCCGCCTCGGCCCTGCCCTGCTCGACGTGCGCCCGGTGGATTTTCAGCATGGCCCCGTCGAAGTCCATGAACGCGCCGGGCCAGGGATTGAAGGCCCGCACGCGCCGCTCCAGCTCCTCGGCCGGGCGGGTGAAGTCCAGCCGGGCCTCCTCTTTTTTCAGCATCGGCGCGTAGGTCGCGCCCTCCTCAGGCTGAGGCACCGGCTGGATCTTCCCGGACAGATAATCGGGGAGGGTTTCGATGAGCTGATCCGCTCCCAGATGGGATAACGAGTCGAAAACAGAACCGGCCGTATTGTCGGGCGTGAGGCGAATCGACCGCTGGCTCAGGATCGGCCCTGTATCCAATCCCACGTCCATCTTCATGATGGTGACACCGGTCTCTTCATCGCCGTGCAGCAGCGCGGCATTGATCGGCGCGGCGCCGCGCCAGCGCGGCA
>JBAVVF010000447.1:0-4382 GCA_049697155.1 Anaerolineales bacterium | reverse complement strand
GCGGATTGTCCTCTGTGGCACGCCCCGGAGCACCAACAAAATCAGGCGACTCAGTTTGTCCCGTCACGTAAATATTACCTTCGCTGTCTATTGTCCCGTCGAAGGTATACTCATCCGCCCCATCAGGACCAGATGGATCTCCGTCGCCGCCAATATAGGTTCCATATTCAATCGAATATCCATTTGTTCCTGTCGGTACAAGCTTCACCGCAAAGGCATCGTTATTCCACCAATCCGGATCTGATTTGATCGAGCTGAATGTTACAGGGAAGTTCACCCCAGATGTGTCACCACTTATGTAAATGGCGCCTCCTGCATCAACGTCAACTGAAAAGCCCAGATCCCCAGACTCACCCCCAAACAGTGTGCTGTATACGATTGTTCCATTCGCATCAAGCTTGGTAAGAATTGCATCCCTGGCATTGTTGCCAGTCATTTGCCGCCTAAGCGCGCCAACAGTTGTGGGAAAATCTGTCGCTGAATAGGTATCCCCGGTAATATAGGCAAAACCCGCGTTATCTACAGCGATTGCCCGTCCTGCATCATCAGCGCTCCCGCCAAATGATACGAAGTATTCAGTATTACCGTCCTGATCCAGGCTTATGGCAAAGACATCCCTTCCCAATGTCTCGCCCCCTACGTAAGCAAAGCCAGTATTTCCCACAGCAATGCCCCCCGGGCGAGTGGAACCAAGTGAGTGGGTATAGATAGGTGGGGCCCCATCTGCATTGATTTTTAGCACTTCAGAAGTGATCTCACCAGAAGATGGCGATGTTCGTGATGATAGGGCTACGTAAAAAGAGCCATTCGAATCTATCGTGCTCGCATCTACCCAGTTTGTAATGCTATCTCCAAGATATGAGGAATAAAGCAGATCACTTCCCGCAGGGTTTAGTTTTGCAATAAATCCGTCGGCACAGGTATAGATGTTTGGTTCCGGGAGAGGCCCATTAAAACTTGAATCATAAGCATTCCTGACGGGGAAGTTATTTGATTGCGTACATCCTGATACATAGACCACACCCTCTTGATCTACATCAATGCCTTCACCGCCATCGTAGAGACTGCCGCCAAGAAACGTTGCATAGATGGGCACATCGCTAGTTGGAGATAATTTAACGACAAAAACATCTGAGATCCCTCCATAGCTCTGGTCATAGGAACCCGGCTGGGTTGGAAAATCTGGAGATAGGGTGCCCCCGACAACGTAAATAGAGCCATCCTGGCCCACAGCAATTCCCTCACCCCAATCGTAATCAGTTCCGCCAAGCACATTGGCATAGAGCAAGCGGCTCTGAGATTCTTGTTGAAATAGAAGGGATCTCGCCGCCATACTGCCTAGCGTAGACAAAGGAACAGGTGCTGCCAGAACTTTAGTGCCGCGATTGTCATCTGGCAAAGTGGATGAGTGATGCGTGGGTCCCAGCACAGTTTCTTCTGGAGGTATCAACAAGATTTCGTCATCCTTGATACGTGGGATGTGACCCCGAATTCGCTCATCATTTATTCCGATCAATTGAATTAAAGGCAAGAGATAATCGCCCAAATCTGTCTTGATGGAAAAAGAATCGTAAGATAAGGTAAGCCCGTTCGATCCGGCAATTTTGACTCGAAGTCCGTTTTGGGCAACGTAGTTTTGTTTGTTTAAAAGAAGTCCTTCATCTTTGATGACCACAGCCCAGGTCAGTTGCCCGTTTCGACTGGTAAGTTCTAAGTCTGCGCCAGGATAGATATCTATATAACGGACCCCACTCCAGACCGGCACGTCAGCGTGCAATAAGGATGAATCGTTTCCCTTGAGATATGAGACTTTCGATTCCATCTTATCAAATGGTTCAAGACGAGGATGGGGGTTGGCTCCAGGAAAGAACACCTTTAAGTTTACGCGTTTTTGAGGCGCATTTAAAATCCCTTTCTCTAGTTCATCTAATTGCTCAAATGTTTCAAACTTACTCTGATTCCGCCTCGGCGACTCGAACAAGCTAAACCAGATTTCGTTTTCAGCCAGAAAAATAGTAGTGTTGGAGCCTGTGACCTGAAAGCGCGCGCGAGGATCGAACTGCCCGACATTCTCAACAAACATAACGGGATAGTTGGCGCTATTTTTTTCGCCCTTTTTCACTAGATCGTTGTTCGTAATAGTAGGCGAAGCAGCATTATCAGAGTGTTCAGCCGTTCTTGGTTCCGGCCGTTCAAAAGTTGGAATTGCACGGCTCTCTGCTCTCATAGGCAATAAATTCGCCTGAGCTGTAGACCCTGCTTCCTGTTTGGCCTGAACAACTGTTGTTGTAGGAATTAGCGCGTTGAACACGATCACCGCGGCCAACACGATGCGCGATACGATCCCAATCCTCGGTGTGAATGCAAACATGGTTTCTCCTCTATTTGTCTGCAACCAGGATACGCCCCTGATTGTGTATTCAGTTGTTTCGATCTATTGAACTAATGTTGACTCAATTTCCCAAACCTATTGCTAAAGAGTTGCCAGAGTTGCATCATAAGGCAGGATTTCACAAATTGTCAATGAAACAATTGGATAAAAAGGTTACACACTAAAGAGTAATCGGGTGTAAATATTCCATATTTGTCAGGCGTATTGCTTCAGTCCAGCAGTCATCATTCATAAGCAAATTTGAGTATAGCGCGTTGGAACCAGAGCATGCCAGCTTGATAAGTTGCCCCGCTTGCGTGACGAATGACACATAACTAGCGAGTAGGAAAGGGATGTGCTTTAGGCCATACCTATGCTGACTCTTTTCAAATTGGCAAACAAGGGTTCCTCAAGTCTGTTATGAAGTAAGCCTGGGGGAAGTAAATAGCTGGCTTCGCTAAACATCCAGTTCCTGAGCACATCTTCAGTTACCCCCAATGGCTGTAAGACCTCATGAACAGCACGGAAAAGCAGTTCTCTATATTTTGCTGTATCTATTAAAGTGAGATTGAATGCTTCAGACAGATCCCATGCCCGAACACCCTCTTTCGTCCTCGTGTAAACAAACTGTATCTTCTGCCCCATGCGAATATTCCTGCCTATCGCCTGTAGCTGAGCTGCTGCGCGAGCAACAGGCGATGGGACACGATATTCACCGAGCTCCCGGCTAAGGGTTTGCGTGACCAATAAATCCCGGGCAGAAACCTTGCGATTGTTCAAAGCAGATATTCTCTCCTGTAGCATTGTCAGTACTTCAGGGAAAAGGCTTGGAAGCCGACCAGGGTCTTTTTCTTTTGCCAGAATTTGCAGGACCCGTAATTGGGCTTCAGCTACAAATGGGGGAGTATCTTCACGGCGGGATGCCAGGCCGCGGATCTTATATCCTCCGTCGGATTGCAGCCCAAAGAAGCGATTGGCGACTGACAGATTGGGGTTTTGCCTGGAGGAGACAAATGCCATCCACGGATAGATGTCCTCCAATTCAATCGGCAGCTGCGTTTCCTGCTCGATCTGATCCAGGACAGGCTGAAAATCTTCTTCCCTCACAGCATCTGGCCGGCAGATAAAAAGACTATCGACATAGGCATGCAGGACCGTAAAGCCATGATCTTCAGCAATCTCCTTCGCCTTGAGCAACACCTCTCTTCCAACGTAGGAAACGACCTCATGCGAATTGATCCTTCCGAATGTGGAATTGGCGAACCCTAAACGACCGTACGCTACGACACACAACCATTTGAGGGCGTTTTTATAGGCTTTATAACGTATATATCGGACATCCTTTTCACTCATCTTTTTCAAGAGACGTTTCACCTTGATGCGCTTCTCCACCATCGGTCGTAAGGCGGCAGGGACAAGCCCATCGCGCGAGCTGATCCTGATCCCTATCTCAGGGATTTCAAAGGCATCTTCTTCCTCCACGCCGACTGTTTCAGGGGAAATGTTGTATTCCACAATAATGGAGGGATACATGGACATGAAGTCGATAATGGCGACATTGGGGAATATGCCTGGAAGAGGCTCGAAGACCAGCCCTCCACGATCCGACACGACCAGCTCGTTGTAGGTCTTGGGGACTTCGCCTTTCTGCTGCTGGTAAGGGACCAGGATCCCCCGCTTTAGCGCGGTGAGTGTCTGCATGGCGGCGATACCTGCACCCGGGGAGCGCCTGGCGATTTCCTGCACGGGCAGGCCTGTCACACGTGCCTGCTCGATCGCGCCCAGCAGCCCGTAATCACCATACGTCATGCAATTCTGATCATCGACATGCCAGCGCCCGAAAAGATGCACCTGCTCGCTGCGGTGGTGCGCACGACCATAATTGACGAAACTGATCGCTTTCTTTCTGAGAATGGACTGACCGAGATCACGGTTCGTATTGAAGGGGATACCCGTCTCTTTCGATATTCCTGCAAGGTAGGAAAATAGCCAGGTGTCGCCATAGCTGGTG
>JBAVVF010000446.1:0-12595 GCA_049697155.1 Anaerolineales bacterium | reverse complement strand
ACGTGGTCCAGCCTTCTGCCTATGCGATTCCTCCCCAGCCTGATTCCCTGTCCTCTCTCCCAAAAGACAGGCTGCCGGCCCCAACCTCCGGCTTCCCGGCCTCCATCCCACGCGCAAAACCTGCCGAACAAAAAGTTGAGCTGCAGGGACCTCTGGAAATTGAAGACAAGACGCCAATCGAAGAAGAGCCCGCCCCGCTAAAAGACGATAAGCCCAGTGTGCCATCCGAGGCGACGCGTCAGATGGCCAAAGCCATGGTGGGCGGGATCCAGACCGGGCGGCGGCTGAACGAACGCCTGCGTGCCTTCCTGCAAAAGTTCATCCCGCGCCTGCTTCCGAGCACGGAGACGAACCAGTCGTTTGTCCTCCCGACGTATGCGCACGTCATCATTGCGACCGTGATCCCTGTGGTGGTGGTGACGATGGCAGTTGTCGTCTACCTGCGATTCGGGCAGAGCATACAATATGACGAACTGTACAACCAGGCCCGGATCGAAGCGTCACGCGCGGTCAGCGAGACCGATCCTGCCCGCCAGCGCGATGCCTGGCAAAGTGTCCTGGACTATGTCAGCAGGGCCGAGGAGTATCGCGACACGGAGGAGACCCGGGCGCTGCGCTCCGAAGCGCAATCCAAGCTTGATAATCTGATGGGCGTGATCCGGCTGGAATTCGCGCCGGCCTTTCCAAATGGGCTCGGCGGCTCGACACAAATCAGCCGCATGGCCGCGAGCGAAAGCGACCTTTACATGCTGGAAACCGAAGGAGGCAGAATCCTGCATGCCTCCTTTACGGGTCGCAGCCTTAATTTGGACAATGCGTTCACCTGTCAGCCCGGCAGCTATAGCGGCTATGAGGTGAAGGCCCTGGTGGATATCCTGGCGCTGCCCAAGGTCAACGCCGTGAATGCGACTGTCCTGGGAATCGATGCAGAAGGAAATCTGCTGTATTGCGCACCGGACCAGGTCCCTCAGGCCATCCCGCTGCCCGCTCTTCCCAACACAAATTGGAAACGGATTACTGCCTTTGCGCTGGACAGCGGCAACTTGTACGTGCTCGATGCTGAATCGCGCTCGGTCTGGGTCTTCCGCGGCAAGGACAGCACCTTCACCGACGTACCCTACTTTTATTTTGGTAACGACATCCCCAACAGCATCGACAGCGCCATCGACATGGCCGTGAGCAGCGATGACCTGTATCTGCTGCATGCCGACGGTCATCTCTCGACCTGCACGTTCAGCCGCCTCGCCGAAGTCCCCACGCGCTGCCAGGATCCGGCGCCGCGCCTCGACAACATCCCTGCCCATCGCGATATCGACATCTTCAAGCTGGCACACTTCACGCAGATGTCGGTCACCAACCCGCCGAACTCCGTGATCCTCCTGCTGGATTCGGAGAATCAAAGCGTCTTTCGTTTTTCACCGCGCTCCTTCGAACTGCAGAACCAGGTCAGTGGCAACGCCGGACCGGCCAATCCCTTTAAACGCGGATCGGTCGGCGCAATGACGGTCAGCCCCAATTACGTGCTCTATCTTGCCATTGGCGACCAGGTGTACTTCGCGACCAATCTGCCGTGAGGTGGTTTTGTGGTTTTGCAGTCGCATAGTTTGATAGTTGCATAGTCGGAGAGTTTTCACGGGACGTCAGATCTTTTCTCCCCCTCATTCCTTATGTCTATTTTCGACTCTTTTTTCCGCAGGCGAAAAGATGCGCAGCCCGCTGCGGCCCAGCCGGCAGCCGCGCCGGAGACCCCGGACGCGCCCCTGCAGCCAACCATCCTTAAGACGCTGGTGATTGTCTATGATCCCGTCGTCGACCCGAACACCGGACGGAAGCTGTCGGAATTCATGAACTGGAACCGGGTCGAGGAGCTTGCCAAAGGCTTCATGACGGATATCCTGCAGACCAGCGGAGGACTGGCACGCTATCAGGTCATCCAGCGCATCGACGTGGACGGCTTCCCTGCCAAAGTGGACGGCTATCATTACGATGCGCAGACATATCTGAATGTCATGCGCGGGGCGGCCCGTCCGTACATGCCGCAGGAAGCCAACTATTACGAGATCATCGAGCGTTTCGACATCCTCCAGCTTGTGGCGAACAACCAGATCGATGAAGTCTGGATCTTCAACTTTCCGCATGCCGGTTTTTACGAATCGATCATGGGTGGACCGGGCGCCTTCTGGTGCAACGCTCCCCCGCTCAGGAATACAGAGGCCGCAAAACGGCGCTTCGTCATCATGGGATTCTCGTACGAACGCGGCGTCGGCGAGATGCTCGAGAACATGGGACATCGCACCGAGTCCATCCTGGAAAAGACCTTCGAGAAATTATCCGGTGATGACAATCTATGGAAGCGCTTTATCCGCTACGAGAAAACCGCGCCGGGGCTGGCGGCGCTGGGCAATATCCATTTCGCGCCGAACAGCCAGAAGGATTACGATTGGAACAATCCGGGTTCCGTGGTCAGCGAGTGCGATGACTGGCTGCACAACTTCCCGGACTTCAAAGGCGTGACCCGCACGGTCACTTCAGCCGAATGGGGCAGCGGGGACATCCGCGCGCATCATCACTGGTGGTTCAAACATATCCCCAGGGTGGCGGGCCGTCGAAACGGGGTTCTCAACAACTGGTGGCCGTATGTGATGGATCCAAATCAGGTGGAAACGTAAGTCTGCCATTCGTTTGGCAATTAGTATTTGTCTCATCCCCCTGGTTCCGTCATTGCGAGGAGTGGCGCCTTGGCGCCGCAACGAAGCAGTCTCATTTATGATTTGTAAACCATAAATGAGATTGCTTCGCTCCGCTCGCAATGACGGATTGAAATTTTAGGACATGGAAAATCTCCATGTCCTAATGTTATTCTGAGTTCGAATTACCCCGAGACTTTGAGGGCGACCATGGTCACATCATCCACAAGAGGCTGGTTCCCGCCGAAGGTGCTCAAAGCCTGGCGGACCGCCTGAAGCAGGTCGGGCGCCGGCCGGTCGGCGTATTGCTGGACCAGCTCGGCCAGACGTTCCTGGCCAAACATCTCGTTGCCGATGTTCAGGACTTCTGTCACCCCGTCGGTATAGAGCAGCAGGGAATCGCCTTCCGCGAAGGAGATCGATTCCACTCTGGGATGGAACTCCTCCGCCAGACCGATTGCCGGCGCGGTTGGTTTCAGCCAGGTGATCGTCCCATCGCTCCGGCGGCGGACGGCCGGTGGATTGTGCCCGGCGTTGACGTAGCTGAGCGTGAGCGTATTCGGGTCGAAACATGCCAGGAAGACCGTCACGAACGTGGTGAAGTGAATGTTGTGGATGTAGAAGCGGTTGATCCGCTCGAGGACCTCGGCAGGCGAATCGGTCTCCGGTGCCATCGTCCGGATGGCCATTTGCAGGCTGCTCATGAGCATCCCCGCCGACACACCGTGTCCGCTCACGTCCGCGATGACCAGGCCGTGGGTCCCGTCCCGGAACTGGAAGAAGTCGAAGTAATCCCCGCCGATGATCTCGGAGGGACGGCTGAAGGCAGCCAGCTCCACACCTTTGATCTCGGGCATTCTTTGCGGCAGGAGGGCGCGCTGGACGACCTGCGAAAGCTCGAGCTCGGATTCCAGCCGCCGGCGCTCAGCCTCCGAGTAGTGCTCCAGACATACGGCAGCCGTGTAATCCATTTCGAGCAGCTGCGCGTCCACGTAGCCGTGACAGACCACACAAACACCGAGGCTCTGGTCCTCGATCTTCTCCAGGCTCTCCTCGATGACGTACAAATGCTGCTCGACACAGGCCTCGTCACTGGCACAACAAAGCTCTTTTTCCGTCTCCGGCGCGACCTCCAGGAATTCGGCAAGCTCCTTTTGCTTTTCCTCCAGCCCTTCCTGAATGCGTTCGTAAAGTTCAGTGACCATCAAACCTCCGATCCATCCACATCTTAGAACATTTGTCTGGTTTAGACACTTTGAGGATAACGAATCTTACAGGATCGCGTTATGAAAGAGGTCCCCAGATTTGATACAAGCCCAGCCGGTCACCCTCGCCATCCGAATGGAAGATATCGGCTACACGGAATCCGCTCGCAGAGGCAAGCTCAGCCAGTTCCGCTTCGTCAAAATGATGGACGTAGCGCAGGCCCTGCCCTCCGCTGCGCCAATCGAGCAGATAATCCCCCACGTCCACCGCGGACCCCGGAACGGCCGCGGCCCCCCAGGGCTGGATCCTGGCCTTGAGCTTTTCACTGTTCAGGAACTGCCAATTGGAGTGGATGAACTTTCCATCAGGCTTCAACAATCCATGGACTATCTGCAAGATGTTCAAGCGTAACTGCCTGGAGGGGATATGGTGCAGGACTGCAAAGGCAGTGATCACAGACCACCCACCCGCTACTGATAACTGATCACTGAACACTGACAACTGCGTGAGATCCACCTGCATAAACCTCACCGAAAACCCCTCCGGCAGGGACTCCGCCTCCCGGAGCAGGGGCCGGCTGAAGTCCACGCCAAGATACGGGCCGTGATGACCGCGTTTGGCCAGCTCGCGGGCCAGTTCCCCGTTCCCGCAGCCGAGGTCCAGTATGGATTCGCCTCCTCGCAGCATCTCGAGCACACGCCGGACTCCCGGCTGGAGGCGGTGGCGCGTCGCCGAGAAGGAGTCGCCGAAACGCGTGTAAAACTCCCGATTAATTTCAATTAAGCGTGCCGCGGTGCTTGAATCCATGCGGCGATTATAACGGGTATAATCTTCGGACGTTTACGTGTAAACACTATGCAAACGGAAAGACAAGAGAACTGGCGACTGACTCATCTGCTCACTGCAGATAAAAAAGATCTGGCACGCACTGTGCTGGATGAGATTCGGCGCGGGCGCGATGTGACGAAAACGCTTCGCAGCCATCCATTGAACGGCGGTGGGTATCTCAACAAATCCATGCTGGTATCGATCTATCGCGAGATGGTCGCGGCCGGCGAGATCGACGAGGATTCGCGCCTGCTCGAAAAGATCCGCATGAAACCCATGCGCACTCTCTCGGGTGTAACCACGGTTACGGTGCTGACGAAGCCCTATCCCTGCCCCGGCAAGTGTATCTTCTGCCCCACCGACGTGCGGATGCCCAAGTCGTACCTGCCCGATGAGCCAGGCGCCATGCGCGGGCTCGAGCATGACTTCGACCCGTACGCGCAGGTCCGTTCGCGGATCGAGCAGCTCCAGTCCGTGGGACACCCGACCGACAAGATCGAGCTGCTGATCCTCGGCGGGACGTGGTCTTCCTATCGCCGCGACTACCAGGAATGGTTTATCGCGAGATGCTTTGACGCAATGAACCACCTTCACCGCGAAGGACGCGAAGATCACGAAGAAAATCAAAAAGAAGTCTCCGTGGGCTCTGTGAACTCTGCGGTGGAATTATCAGAGTCCCACTCCATCAACGAGACCGCCAGTCACCGCAACGTGGGGCTGGTGATCGAAACCCGCCCAGACGAGATCACGCCGGCTGAATTGCGCTGGCTGCGCCGCCTCGGCGTGACCAAAGTCCAGATGGGCGCGCAAAGCCTGGACGATCACATCCTCGAGCTCAACAAGCGCGGACACGACGTCGAATGTACGCGGCGGGCGACGGCTCTCCTGCGCGCAGCCGGCTTCAAGATCGTCCTGCACTGGATGCCAAACCTGCTGGGAGCCACACCTGAGTCGGACCGCCAGGATTTCGCGCGGCTGTGGAGTGACTTCTGTCCCGATGAGATCAAGATCTATCCCAACCAGCTGCTTGCGAATGCAGAATTGTACGAATACTGGCAGCGCGGCGAATTCAAGCCATACACGACGCAGGAACTGATCGACCTGATCGTGGATGTCAAACCGACCATCCCTCGTTATTGCCGCGTCAACCGGGTCATCCGCGACATTCCATCCACCAACGTTGTCGAGGGCAATCGCCGGACCAGCCTGCGCCAGGATATCCATGACGAGATGCAGCGCCGCGGCAAGACCTGTCAATGTGTGCGCTGCCGCGAGGTGCGCGGCAAGTCTATCCATCCCGAATCGCTCAAACTGGAGGATATGGTCTACCCGGCCGGTGCGGCGGAGGAACATTTCATATCGTACATCACACCTGACGACAAACTGGCCGGCTTCATCCGTTTGTCGCTGCCCGGTGAGGCCTCACCGCAAACCGGGATGTCAGACCTGGCCGGCGCGGCGCTGATCCGCGAAGTCCACGTGTATGGGCAGGCGCTGCCGGTCGGCGCGGAAAAAGCCGGTGCGGCCCAGCATGCCGGCCTGGGGACACGTCTGCTGGAAGAGGCGGAGTCGCTGGCAAAAGCACGCGGTTTCAAACGAATGGCCGTCATTTCCGCGGTGGGGACGCGCGGCTATTATCTCGAGCGCGGTTTCGAGCGCGCTGAACTCTATCTCACGAAAGATCTGTGACAGCTGCATATTGCTGATGGCCGATTCACGGATTAGAGTTATGTTAATCATCCACCTGGATGCTTGACTAGTGTCCGGCGCGGTGTAAAAATATTCTTATGGACTATAAAGACTACTATAAAATTCTGGGCGTGGAGCGAAAAGCCAGCGAAGGCGACATTCGTAAAGCCTATCGTAAACTGGCAATGCAATATCATCCCGACCGCAATCCAAATGACAAGCAAGCTGAGGAGCGTTTCAAGGAGATCAACGAGGCGTATCAGGTGCTGAGTGATTCGACGAAACGCGCCCATTACGACAGGCTGGGCAGCGATTACTCGAACTGGCAGCGCCGCGGTGCGCCGGGCGACTTCAACTGGGGCGACTATGTCAGCGGCTCCCCCGGCGGCACACGCGTAAATGTGGAGGACCTCGAAGGCCTATTCGGCGGGGGCGGAGGCTTTTCCGATTTCTTCCGCACAATTTTCGGCATGGATGTGGATGACGTGCGCACGGGCACACGCACGCGCGCACGCCAGCAGCCGCAGGGGTACCAGCAGGCGCTCGAGATCACCCTGGAGGAAGCCTACAAAGGAACGACCCGCACTCTGCAAAGCGATGGCAAACAAAAACAGGTCCGCATTCCCGCCGGGGTGCGGACGGGTTCAAAGGTGCGGGTGGCAGGCGCGGGCCCCAACGGGCTCGATCTGTATTTGATCATCGAAGTGCAGGATGACAAGCGTTTCGAGCGCCGCGGCAGCGACCTGCACACCACCGCGACCGTCAGTGTTTTCACGGCCCTGCTCGGGGGCGAGGCTGAAGTGGAAACCCTGAGCGGAAAAATCAAACTCAACATCCCGGCGGGCACACAGCCTGAACAGGTCTTTCGACTGGCCGGGCGCGGCATGCCCAGCGTCAAGAATGCAAATGAAAAAGGCGATCTGTTCGTGCGCCTGAAGGTTCAGATTCCCAAATATCTTTCTGCCAAACAACGTGAATTATTGGAAGAAGCCTCACGGCTTAAATTTTAGGAAGGATCAAATGAAACGAGGTTTATTTGTACTTATGGTTTTGATGATCGCGATGCTGGCCTGCCAGGTATCGGGAGCTGCGCCTCTGGCCCAGCCGACGCCTGCTCTGCCGGTCGAGGCGACGCCTCTCAATCTGCCGACTCCCGCCGACCCATCCGAGATGGGATCCACGCTCGAGGCGCTATACCAGCAGGTCATCCCGGGTGTAGTGGCCATTCGCACAGAGAATAGCCTTGGATCGGGGTTTGTGTTCGATCGTGAAGGACATGTGATCACCAATAATCACGTCGTCGAGGGCACCAGCCAGGTGGAAGTATCCTTTTCATCGGGCTTCAAAGCCTACGGCACCCTCATCGGTACCGACGTGGATGCGGATGTGGCAGTGATCAAGGTGGACGCGCCTGCCAACCAGCTCCATCCGCTGGCCATCGGCGATTCAAGCACCCTCAACGTGGGCGAACAGGTTGTGGCTATCGGCAATCCATTTGGGCTAAACGGCACCATGACCCTGGGCATCGTCTCCGGGCTGGGGCGAACCCAGTTTGCGCATGTCGCGCCGGATGGCGGCGGGTTTTTCAGCACGGCGGATATTATCCAGACGGACGCCGCCATCAACCCGGGCAATTCCGGCGGTCCGCTCTTCAACATGGACGGCGAGGTCGTCGGCATCAATCAATCCATCCGAACGGAGTCCTTCAACGAAACCACCGGAACCGCCGTCAATTCGGGCGTCGGTTTTTCGATCTCGATCAATCTGGTCAAACGCATTGTGCCCTATCTGATCCGGGATGGAAGGTATGAATATCCCTACCTCGGCGTTTCCTCCGATCCCGACCTGACCCTGGCAGAAATCGAAGCGCTCGGCTTGACCACCTATACCGGCGCGTACGTCAGCAGTGTGACCCCGGGCGGTCCAGCCGACAAGGCAGGCGTCCGCGGCGGAACGGAAGCCACCAATCTTCCGACCGTGCAAGCCGGCGGAGATATCATCACGGCAATCGATGGGCAGCCGGTGAATACGTTCGATGACCTGCTGGCGTATCTGACAACGAATAAATCCCCGGGCGAGACCGCGGTGTTGACGGTTCTGCGCGATGGAAAATCCATGGATATTACCGTCACACTGGACAAACGCCCTTAAGCCGCAAAGCGCGGGAAACGATCCGCGCACTGCAGGACACTACCCAAACCGCTCTTCGCGCCAGACGTCGGCCCGGTTGTGATAACCGGCCTGCTCCCAAAATCCGTGCCGGTCGCGCGGCATGAACTCCAGCGAACGGAGCCACTTTGCACCTTTCCAGAAATAAGGTGTTTCCAGATTCCTGCGGTCGGGGAGCAGTCCCACCACGCCGCGCAGCGGGTAGCCGTGGTCGGGCGAGATCGGTTCGCCGTTGAAGTGTGTGGCCAGCAGGAAATTGTCCTGCAAAACCACTTCGAGCGGCAAATTGACGGTGAAGCCATATTCAGCATGCTGCATCACGTGTGTGACGGCCGGTTTGATCGTGAAGAGGCCGTTCTCCACCAGCGTTTTGACAGAGACACCCTCCCAGATGGTATCGAACTTGCTCCAGCGCGTCACGCAGTGGATATCCATCTGGATTTTTGTGCGAGGCAGCTGATTAAATTCATCCCACGTCCAGCTTTTTTCCTGATCCACTTCGCCCCAGATACGGAAATCCCATGTAGCGGGGTTAAAGTGTGGAACGGGCCCGTAATGCAGAACCGGAAACTTCAAAGTCAGTGCCTGCCCGGGTGGCAGCCGTCCCTCCTGCCGGACGCGCTCTTCCTCCCGACGGCGGTCGGTACCTTCGGATGAAAACATGCTGCTCTCCTGTCAAAATAGGATCAAAAACCGTATAAACAGACTCCCGGGCCGGGCTACTTATTACGTTCCATCGTTAAATCAATTACAGAAAGGGATTCTGCCCATCCTGCCGGACCGAAATTCTGGCAATCAAAAAGGTTTATAATAAGTGAAGCTTGAAAACAGATCGACTTTCAATGGTATTATACGGTTGCATGATGAGCATACTAATCTTAACCGAACAGAGAGGCGGAAGCAAAGCCCCATGAAAGAGGGATTTGCTTTATTAAGGGCT
Source organism: Anaerolineales bacterium (assembly GCA_049697155.1). GTDB lineage: Bacteria > Chloroflexota > Anaerolineae > Anaerolineales > Villigracilaceae > Defluviilinea. Next base: position 3,076 of record JBAVVF010000446.1, on the reverse strand, counting down.
GCGCAAAACCTGGACGAGGAGGCGCTGACCGCCATTTTCGATCAATTTGCCCCCGCCATTTATAAGTACACTTTGCGGCTGTGTCACGACGCGATCGTGGCAGATAACATCGTCGGCGACGTGTTCGCCCAGCTGCTGGAGCAGTTTCAGGCTGGCAAAGGTCCCCGCACCAATCTGCGATCCTATTTGTACCAGACTGCCTATCACCTGGTGGTAGATCGCTCCCGGGACAACCAGCATAATGCGCCGCTGGAAGTTGCGATGGGCAGTTTCGAAAACGGGCAGTTTGCGCCCACCCAATCCCAGATCGAAGAGCGGGTCATGATGGAAGCGCTGATCTCATCGATGAACACAGTGCTGACCGATGACCAGCGTCACGTCATCATCCTGCGCTTTCTGGAGGATTTCAGCCTCAAGGAAGTCGCGGAAATCATCGGCAAGGAAGTCAACAACATCAAAGTGATTCAGAATCGCGGAATCGCCCGATTGAGAAAAGCAATGGGCCTTCAAATTGAGGAAGACTGGTAGGCACCCATGGGGCTGGATCCAGACGAACAGGAAATCGTCAGACTTCTGACAAAGCTCAAGGATGCCGGCGGAGAATATCCCAGGGATATGCTGGCGGAGCGTCGCCGCGCATATTTGAGCAGCATGGCAGGTCTGGGACTGGCGAAAGGCCCCGAAATGGGAAGCAACAACGGGACAAAAAATTCCCGCAGGCCGGGCCTGCCGCGTGGCAGCGGCACACTGCTGGAAATGGCTTTGATCGCCGTGATCCTTGCAGAAACCAGCGCGGTGGTATACGCCTACCGTCACGAACTGGTCGATTTTTTCCAGACAAACACCACAGATTCCAGAGTCGAGCAGGCTGCCTCCCCGGAGGCGATCGCAACCTCGCTCGAGGTTCAGGGCGTCAGCCCCTCCCCTGCCCCCAATTCCACAACCTTGCCAACAACAGGTACACCCATTCCCGGCATTGTGGACGATGCGGCTCCGGACAGAAGCCAGCTGAGCGCGACACCCGTTCCTAACGGGAATAACGGCAACCATTACGGCCAGACACCCAAGCCGGAACGGACCAAAGAGAATAACGATAAACCGCCCAAGGAGGATAAGCCTCCGAAAGAGGACAAGCCCCCCAAGGATGAACCAAAGCCTACCAAGGCAAAGTAAATTTGAAAATCGACCTCCTGGCACATGAAGCAGGAGGTCGATTATTTCCGATTGCGTCCGAGGGCTCGTATCAGCCGGGCATGACCTTCACATAGTCGCTTGTTTTCTCCCCCAGCAATCCGCTGACCAGGTGATACAGTGCGTAGAGCTCCAGCGCAAAGGGCAGATAGCCGCCGTAGCCCAGCAAAGGCATCTCGAAGAGATGCAAGCCGTCCCCCCAGGCAACGTGATAAATCCATTTGGGGTAGGAATAGTAATTCCACATTTCCCAGAAGAACGCGGTCAGCAGGACGCCCAGCCAGAGCGAAATGACCGGGCGCCAGTCTCCGTTCCGGGTCGAGTGCGCCAGGGAGCGATTCCCCAGCCAGATGTTGACCGGTTCCAAAATAAAGTAAAGGGAAAGCCAGAGGAACGGGAAAAAGACCTTCGGCCAGACCAGCATGGCGGCCAGCATGATCCAGCCGAGGCCAAAGAAAAGCACCGTCGTTCGTCGATCGGTACCGATGACCGGTCCGCGCTGGAGGCGTTTGATCAAGTCAAAGCTGGCCAGGAATTCAGCGCTCCCGAACACCGCAGGAATCACCGTGGTAAAGCTCAGGGTTGTCCAAAACGCGTATTGCAGAGGAGTAAACAGTTCCGCACCGAGGTATGTCCAATTCTGGGTACGGATGTTGAGCAGCTCGAAGATCCACCAGACTGGCGCGGAAACCAGGAACAGGCCCGCATATTTGCGCGGACTGCGCGTCAGCAGGGATGTGCCCGTCCGCCAAAAGACCAGCCCGTCGATGGCCAGGCAGTAGCCGAGCCACAGGGGGAAGAACCCCCAGTGTGTGCGCGCCCCGCTCAGCGTCCAGTTGAGGATCCAGAACAGGACGATCAGACCGAACCCAAGCCAGCCCTGCAGGGGCAGCCTGGCCTTTTCGCTCTCCATACCTTTGATTTTGGTCTCAGTTGCCATGCCCCAAGTTTACACTGAGAGGCAGGATACGGACAGCCGGGCCTGTTTCCGTCGATTCCCAACTATATAGAAGGATCCATCTGCCATATACACAAAACAGGAGCCCCGAAGGTCCGCCAGGATTTTCAGGGCTGCTTCTTTTGCATTAGCCGCAAAAGTTTATTGCGGTCGCGAGATAGATATCGGCACAGGTTTTGACGCTGGCCAGATCCACCCATTCCTCGACGGCATGCGCCCCGGCCCCCGAGGGTCCGAACAGCACAGATGGGACGCCTGCCGCCGAGAGGAGCGCCGCGTCGGTCCAAAACGGGACGCCGGCGACCAGGAGCGGGCGCTTCAGCACTTCCGCCGCCGCGGACTGGATCGCCCGGGCGATGTCGGCATCCTCGGGCGTCTCCAGCGGCGAACGGTCGAGTCCCCGCCGCACGACGGCGTTGAAGGATGGGTCTGATCTTTGAACATCCTGAATAATCTTCAGAAACTCGGCTTCCACAGCTTCGGGGGTTTCTCCCGGAAGCGTTCGCCTTTCGGCCGAGAGAAGGCATTTTTCAGGATACGTGGAGAGTTCCTGCCCGCCCTGGATGAGCGAGGCATGCAGCGAACCGCTCCCCAGCAGGGGATGAGTCGGGTTCGCACGAAGCTTCCGGTCGAGCTTCTCCAGCTCCGTCAGGACCTTGCCCATCCTGACGATGGCATCCACACCAAGGTCGGGGCGTGAGCCGTGAGCGGCGCGCCCGATCGTCTCCACCTCGAGCCAGACGAAGCCGCGATGGGCAAGGATTAGCTGAAGCTCGGTGAACTCGGCAACGATCGCGGCGTCGGCCTGGAACTGTCCGGCAAGATCCATTGTGCCGAGGCTGGCATACTCCTCGTCGATGACCGCCGTGATGATCACGTCCCCGCGCAGACGCTGCTTCCTCGCTTCGGCAATCGCCAGCATACAGG
>JBAVVF010000445.1:0-9010 GCA_049697155.1 Anaerolineales bacterium | reverse complement strand
CTCCGCTCGGCGGAAATCCCGGAAGTGGAAGAACCGGCCGGCGTAACCATTCGCAGGGCAGGTGCAGGCGACAACGCCCACCTGGGCAGCCTCTCGAACGTGATCTTTCGGGCGCTCGCCAGGGCTCCGTACTGGCACCCAACCGTCCCGGAAGACTGGGATGATTTGTACGAAGGCTGGTCGGAGCTTGCCGATGACAGGGAGTGGACCGTCTGGCTGGCGCTTGAGAACGAGACGGCCCTGGGCACGATCGGGTTTCGCCCTGAAAACGAAGAGGACACACAGATGCTTGCATCGCCCCGGACTGTCTACTTGAGCGTCGCCGCGACCCAACCCGAGGCCCGCGGACGAGGTATCAACACCGCCCTCACGTGGCAGGGACTGGAGCAAGCCCGCCAGGATGGTTATGAGGTTTGCTACACCAACTGGATCAGTCCCAACCTTCTGGCTTCCCGTTTCTGGCCGCGCTTTGGTTTCAGGGACGCAGCCTACCGGCTGGCTAAGAAGGTCAGCCCGATGATTGCCTGGGCAAAAGACGAATGAATGACCCCTCACCAAATCCTTCGGATTTCGTGGAGGAGAAAGGTGAACATCATGAAAACAAATGATTTACTGGTGCGGTACGACAAAGACCTGCGTCTGCGGATCATGTATCCGGAAGCGCACAAGGAGATCACAGACGACGTGGTACGGATTATTCGCAAGGCTCCTGGTATGAACGTCGTGTCCTTTACCTTTGCAAATGAAGCCCGGTTGGACAGGGTCATTGACCGGGAAGTTGGGTACTTCATGCCCATGCAGCAGCCGTTCACCTGGAAGGTTTACGACCATGACCTGCTGCCAAGCCTGAAAGACAAGCTCGCTTCACATGGCTTCGCGGGGGATGACGATCCGGCCGATGTCATGGTGCTTGCCGTGGCGGAAGCGCCCGCTTCCCTGCTCCAGCCGCTGGCAACCACCGCGGAAAATCAGAACCGCAAGGTCGAGATTCGGCGGGTGACGGAATTGGAAGGATTAAAGGACATCATCTGCGTTCTGGACCAGGTGTACGGCGGCCATAACGTCTGGGTGAATGACCGTCTCGGCGGGCACCTGCAGGTCCCCGGCTACCTAAGCATTTACGTCGCTTATGTGGATGACCAACCTGCATCGATCGGATGGACCTACTTTCCCCAAGGACAGTTCGCCACATTGTTCGCCGGGACCACAATCGCCGAATATCGCAGGCAGGGACTCTATACCAGCCTCCTCGCGGCCCGGGTACAGGAGATCCGGCAGCGCGGTTATCAATTTGCCGTAGTCGAGGCGGGAGCAATGAGCAAGCCGATCGTGGCTAAACATGGCTTCCGGCGCCTGACGACGGTCTATGATTTTGAGTGGAAAGGTACTTGAGACTCTACCAGACCGGCCCCACCCCGCGCTTCGCGGGATGGGGCCGGTGTCATGCCGGACTTCCCCAAAATGGGCAGTGACGCAGGGAGATTACTTACTTCCCGGACTTATTCGGATCGTTTGTAGGGCCGGAAATATTCGATGGTATAGGCCGTGACCAGCCACGCCAGTGCTGCAAATAAACCGGTGAAAACCCATTTCAGTGCTTTGATCATGTTCGGACACTCCAGTTGCCGCTCGCGCGGCCGTCGCTGCGGAGGAGAATGTTCCTCCGTATACATGACGCACAGATGCTGAAAAGTTACGAACCAAAGATTACAAAAAAGTAAACGCCCCCCACCGGGACTCCGGACCAGTGTGCAGGATCAGTTCAGCACAATCCCTTCCTCCGTGACCCGCAGCTCATTCCCGCAACTTCCACACTTCAACATGCCTGCCACCTCCTGCCACTGGATCTGGCTGCAGGCCGAACAGCGCAGCACATTTGAGAGTTTTCGCGCCTGCACCGCTTCCGAGGTTCCGCTGCGGATTGCCAGGACGCGGTCGAAAAGCTTCCACCACTTCGATACCTGAATGCGTTCAAACCCGTTTTTTTCCAGCAGACCGGTAAACACCTCTTTACTTTTCACTTTTGCTCTGCGCCCCGATTCCTCCGTGCCGCGCGACGTGAGCAGGATTCCGCCCGGGCGCAGGACGCGTGCAAGTTCCGTCAGGGGCTCATCCATGTCGGGGAAAAGCTCCAGCACCTCGAGGGCGCAGACCACATCGAAGGCCGCGTCCGGAAACGGGAGCGGCAGGGACGGGTGGCGCAGCAGCTCGACGCGCGCCAGCTGTTTACTCAGCTTGGAGGCCGCCTGTTCCAGCATCCCCTGCGAGAGGTCCAGCGCAAGGATGCGCCCATTGAACTCAGGCCGCCACGTCAGGGCGTAGGACAGGCGTCCGGTGCCGGTGGCAAAATCCAAAACGAAAGGCTCTGAAACTGACGCGGCCTCCAGTGCATCCAGCAGGGGCTGCGCCAGCATCTCATTGTCGAGCAGCTGGCTGGCGCGCTTGCCCTCGTCGTATTTTCGCGACCAGCGATCGTACAGCCAGGCCTGCACCCGCGGGCCGAGATGCACACCTTCATAGAAATAGATCTCGCGGTCGAGAAAGAAACCGGCCAGCACCAGCACAACGACAAGCAGGATCCAATTCATAATGACTCCAGCGGGTCAGGCACAAGAGTTTCGACATCCCGTACGCGCGCAGAAAGATAGCCAAGCAAAAACACGAACGCGCTCGCCAGTCCGGCATAGACCAGCACGACTGAGATCGGGCTGGCTTCGGCCAGGTAACCGGCCAAGAGAATTCCGAAGAGATACGGAACCTGCACCAGTAGATGCCGCGCCGAAAAGACGCGCCCCTGCACATCGGCTTCGACCTTCGTCTGCCAGATGGCCAGGTTGCCGCCTTCGACGAACGGTTCGAAGAAGGAGAAGAAGAAACTTCCGATCGCCCAGAACAGGACCGCGCCGCTCAGGCCCAGCCAGAGCATCCCCAGCAGAGACGCGCCGGCCCCGCCGATCAGGACGTTGTGAATGCGGCGCTTCGTTCCCCCCCACAGACTGAGCACCACGCTCCCCGCCACGCCGCCGGCAGCTCCCGTCGATTGGACGGCCGCCAACGCCGATTCGCTGTTCTGCGTCAGGCTCAGGACGAGCGGGGCCATGAGCGTCGCGCCGATCGCGAGGAATATGCCGGCCAGCATGAACAGGATTGTGAGCGAGCGCAGGCTCTGTCGCTCCTGAATATAGCGAAAGCCAAACAGGATTTCCTGCCACAGCGTACCCTGGCTCTGCCGGCCGACTTCGGTTTGCCTGGGCTGCGGAATACGAACCAGGATCAGGGTCCCGAACGCGGCGAGAAAAGTCACCAGGTCGATCAACATGATTCCGCTCAGACCTATCCACCCCAGAAGCGCTGCGGCAAAGATCGGAGCGAGGATTCCCGAAAAGGCCCGCGCCGAACCGAGCATGCCTTCGGCGCGGGTGTAATCATCCTTCGAGAGCATGGTCGTGACCGCCGCGTCGTAAGCGGGATATTGAAAGGCAGTGAAGAACCCGGCCAGGATGCTCACCACATAGACATGCCAGATCTGCAGGCTGCCGAATGTGTACACCAGAAAGATCGTCAACGTGCCGAGTGCGGTCGCAAAATCGCTCAACAGCATGACCAGCTTGCGGTCCCAGCGGTCAACGAACGCGCCGGCCAGAGGCGTCAACAACACGGCAGGCAGAAATGCAAAGAAGCTAAGGGTGGCCAGGGCAGAGGCCTTGCCCGTCTTTTCCCACGCCCAGATGGTGAACCCGAACCAGGTCATGGCGCTGCCCATCATGGACACGATCTGTCCCAGCCAGATGACCGTGAAACCGCGCATGCCGGTGGGTGATGTGGATATCATTGGTTTGGCCGCTGCACAAATTTACATCGGAAACAAGCTTGAAACAGATCTGCTAACGATGTTGATTTTCCCAGTAAACGATCAACCCGTTCTCGACCTGCATCATCTCGTCGCTGTCGCCGCGCCGCAGGAAGAGCCCGTTTCGCTGCACTTCCCAGGAATAGGTCACGATACTGCCCACTGCTTTCAAATCACTGATCTTTGTGGAATAACCTGCATCCAGATATCCCCGCAGATAAGACTCGAACGCCCGCCGGCCGGTAAAGTGACAATATCCGCCGCAGGACACCTTTTCATCGACATACGACATGGCTGTTTCGACATCGCCTGCCCCGAGGGCATCCCAAAAGGCCTGCACAATTTGCCCGGAGCGGAAAGGGTCGTCCGTAGGCGTGAGGTTCACGGGAGTCATAGATGTCACTGGTACCATACCATCCCCACAGGCTGCCAGGACTTGAGACAGTACAATGAATAGAATCAAAAGTGTGAGTTTGGTGTGCATGGTTTTACTCCTTGGCTTTGAAGAAAGGCACCAGGACTGGTTTAGGCCGTGCGATTGACTATTTCAGGAGGCTGCTCCTTTGCCTGAGAGCTTCATAGACGAGCAACGCGGTGGAAACAGACACGTTCAGAGAATTGATCCTGCCCAGCATTGGGATTCGGACCCTGACATCAGCATTTGACAGCCAAAAATCGGTCAATCCTGCATCTTCCGTGCCGACCGCGATGGCCAGTGGATCACGCATATTTATACCAGAGTACGGCATCTCTGCGGATGGAGTAGCCGCTAAAAGGCGGATTTTGCGCGCTTTTAGCAATTTTAGGGCGGAGGCATTATCGATTTCCAGGACGGGTACACTAAACAGCGCTCCCCGGCTGGCACGCACCACGTTCGGGTTCCAAACGTCGACGCGCGGATCGCAGACGAGCAGGGCATCCACGTGCGCTGCATCCGCGGTCCGCAGGATGGCCCCCAGGTTGCCGGGTTTTTCGATGGATTCGGCGACGATCAGCAGAGGCGCTTCGCCCAATTGCAGATCCTCCAGCGCGGTGTGTGGAATGGGAAAGACCGCCAGCCAGCCATCCGGATTTTCCCGATAGGCGATCTTCTCAAAGACCCCCCGGCTGACTGTCAGGCTCTCGGCATCGACTGCGCGGATCTCACGCGAGACCAGTTCGGGCGCAGAAAGGATCGTCTGGGGTTTGTGGCCGGCCGCGAGCGCCAGCTGGATCTCGTCATATCCCTCGACGAGCATCAGACCGTCCGCCCTGCGCTGACGTTTGTCATCGCGCAGCTTGACGAGTTGTTTGACGCGCGGGTTTTGAAGGCTGGTAATGTCCATGGGTTATGCGAAGATTTTACTTTAAATTCCATGTAGAGAACAGACAATTTACATTTGTTATAATTCTCCAAATGCACAGACGCTATATCGTTATTTCCCTTCTAGGGATAGCGGGACTCTGCCTGTTGTCCGCTCTTGTTTATAACCTTCCTCCGGTCCACGAACGTCTGGCCTGGCGGGTGGATAACGTGCGCGTCAAGATCCAGCGCTTCATCAACCCGCCGGAAGAAGTGGTCTTCACGCCGCAGGAACAGGTCGAGGATGCTGTGGATGGGGCCATGACGGCGTTAGCTCTCACATCCACGCCGACCATCCCTGCCGGGCCGACAGAGACACCGGCCCCGTCAGCCACCCCCAGCCTGACACCCACGCCGATCCCCGCCAGCGCGGACCTGAATGGTATCCGGCATGAATATCAAAAATTCAACAACTGCGCGCCGGCAAGTCTGTCGATGGTGCTTTCCTATTGGGGCTGGACGGGGGATCAGATCCAGACGCGCGCCTACCTGCGGCCAAACTTCGAGGCCGATGACAAGAACGTCAACGCGTTCGAGATCGTCAGCTTTGTCGAGGAGCAGACCGGGCTGGATGCAATCTGGCGCGTCGGGGGCGATCTCGAAGTGCTCAAGAGGCTGGTGGCGGCCGGGTTCCCCGTGCTGATCGAAAAGGGGCTCGACCCGCACGACGATGCCTGGATGGGGCACTATCAGATCATCAGCGGTTATAACGATGCCAGCGGCCAGCTGCGGGTGTACGACTCGTATGAAGGGCCTCCCGAATCCTATGGCGTGCCCGCCGAAACGATTGCCCAATTCTGGCGACACTTTAATTTCACGTATGTGGTGATCTTCCCGCCGGAGCGGGCCGCGGAAGTGCAGTCGGTGCTGGGTCCAAACTACGATCCACAGTTCAACTTCCGGTCCGCAGCCGAACGGGCCCTGGCCGAAACAAACAGCCTGACCGGCCGGGAACAGTTCTTCGCCTGGTTCAACCGCGGCACAAACCTGGTGTACCTTCAGGATTATGCCGGGGCGGCCCAGGCTTACGACAATGCCTTTGCCATCTATGCCACCCTGTCTGAAGATGAACGTCCCTGGCGAGTGTTGTGGTATCAGGATGGCCCCTATGCTGCCTACTACCATACCGGGCGCTACCAGGATGTGATCAACCTGGCACAGACGGCTCTGAAGACCGTGGATAAGCCTGTGCTGGAGGAGACGTACTACTGGCGCGGCCTGGCCAAAGAGGCATTAGGAGACCGCCCGGGTGCCCTGGAAGACCTGAACCGGGCCTTCACACTGAATCCAAAGTCCACGCCTGCCAGCCAGGAACTCCAGCGTCTCAGCACGCCGTAACAGGTTTTCTCCAGAGGCTACCACAGTGTCGGGAGCCTATAAAAAGGGAGCCGCATGGATAAGCCCATCAAACTCACCGAAAAGTACGAGCGCAATGGCTGGCCATCCATCAAACGACCCGATCTGAAGCCGCCCGCAGGCTGGAGCCTGTCGCTGCTGACTTCGCTGGAACGGATTCGCTCCCACGCCCTTTCCCCGGACGGGAAAAGCATTGCCTATATCAAAGATGGGGAATCGCTCTCCGATGTATACCTGCTTCCGCGACAGGGAGGTTGGTCCGCCCGGATCACGACCGACCGGCCGCTCGCACCCTACTGGGACGATGAAATCCCTGCCTGGTCTCCGGATGGGGAGTGGATGGCCTTCGGCATGCATGGGCACGTCCATCTGGTGCCGCGGGCAGGCGGCCTGCCGAAAAAGATCACGGATTTTGCGGCAGCCGCGAGCAGTCCGCGCTTTATGCCGGATTCCCGCGGGCTCATCGTCACGGTCGAACGCAACGACATCGACCAGCTGCTCCTGACCGACGTCGACGGCTGCTGGCCGCGCGCCCTGACGAGTGACGCGACCGGCGATCACTGGGAGGCGCGTCCCTCGCCCGATGGGAAATCCATCGTGTATGTGCTGCGCCGCTTCGACGATCTGAACAGGCTCGATATCGTCCTGCTGGAAGTGGAGACGGGGAAATCGTTCACGCTGTATGGCAAAGCATCCACGCGGGCCTTGTCACCGAAATGGTCACCCGACGGAGCCCGGATCGCCTTCATCGCCCAGGAAACCGAACGTGACGAGATTTACCTCGTCAGGCCCAATGGTGAAGGACTGCATCAACTCACAAACACAGGGCATGACGTCGCGCAATTCGAATGGTCGCCAGACAGCAAGCAGCTGGCCGTCATCTTCAACCGCAGCGGCGTATTCGACTTGAGCCTCGTCCAGGCGGAAAACGGAGCGGTCACAGACTTGCGAAGCGGCCCAGGGATTCACTCGAATCCGAATTGGGCGCAGGATGGCTCGTTCATCACATGCGAGTACGAGAGCGCGCTCGTCCCGACCGATCTTTATCGAATCGACCTGGCGGGCAGACAGGTCACGCAATTGACGTTCTCGACTCCGCCGGCCCTCCAGAAGAACAAAACGGTCATGCCGGAGGTCGTCAGCTACAAGAGTTATGACGGGCTCGAGATCCCGGCATTTTTATACCGTCCCGAGAGACCAAACGGCGCGGCGATCCTGTATCCGCACGGGGGACCCAAGGATCAATATGTATTTTTCTGGGATGACCTGGCCCAGTACTTTACAGCAAAAGGCTATGTCTATCTCGCGCCCAACTATCGCGGCTCCACAGGGTATGGCAAACAATTCGAGCGTGCCAACTATGAAGACTGGGGTATCGGTGACACCCAGGATTGTCTGCATGGCGCGAAGTTCCTGCGTACTCTCAGAGAGCTCCGCCCGGAAAGTATCGGCATCGCCGGTGGGAGTTATGGTGGCTACATGGCGATCTGTGCGCTGTCACGTGATCCCGAATATCTGTTTGCCTGTGGAATCTCGAAGTACGGTGACTCGAACCTGGTCAGCTCCTGGGCACAGTGTGAGAAACGATTGCGGTATTACACTGAGATCTTTTTGGGTCATCCGGCAGTAAACACCGGCTTCTATTTGAAAGGCTCTCCCATTGCCGATGTCCAAAACGTTCAAAAGCCTATGTTGATTCTGCACGGGCTGCTCGACACAATCGTCCCTCCCGAAGCCTCCGAGGAGTGGGTGGAAGCGCTGAAGCGGCACGATAAGGTCTTTGAATACAAGACCTATGGGAATGAGCCTCACGGTTTCCTGCGCCGCGAAAACCTGCAGGACGCCTACGAACGCATGGAGCAATTCCTGGATTGGTATCTGCTGCCGAGGTAAACATGGAAATCAGCATTCGGAACGAAGAAGCAAAAGACATCGAACGTGTACGGGAAGTTTTGTGCGCGGCATTTCCAACCGATGTGGAAAGCAGGCTGGTCGACGCGCTGCAGGCCAACGGCAAGGCGATCATCTCATTGGTCGCGGTGCAGGAGGCGCAAGTGCTCGGTCACGTCCTTTTCAGTCCCGTTTCCATTACCCCGCCTGACGGGGCCGCCCCATCGGGCGGCGCAAAAGGGATCGGGCTGGCGCCGGTTGCGGTCCGCCCAACCATGCAATCACAAGGGATCGGCTCTCAACTCATCCGCGCAGGTCTGCGCCGCTGCAAAGAACTGGGCTATGACTATTGCGTTGTCCTGGGAGAACCAGAATATTATCAGCGCTTTGGATTCGAGAAGGCAAGTAACTTCGATATACGAAACGAATATGGGGTCGATGCTGAGTTTATGGTGATCCGTTTTTCAGACCGCCGGGCGGCTGGTTTGGCCCGATATGCATCTGAATTTGCCATGTTTTCTGTTTAAGTAAAAGATATAAACGGTATATTGTAAGGTATTGGCTATGCGCAA
>JBAVVF010000444.1:0-2301 GCA_049697155.1 Anaerolineales bacterium | reverse complement strand
GCCTTCCGGAGTCATATCCAGGCTGGCGATCCCATTCTTGTACTTTTCAAAGTATGCAGGCACCTGATGGGCCGCTGGACTGTTCGGATCGATCACAGCCTCGCCGGTAAACACGATCACATGCTGATCCCCGGTCTCGTCGGTGTTGAAGTGCAGGGCCACCTTTGAATTCCTGGTAATGTGGGCGACCTTGTGAGCATCCGGCTTGCTGAAGATCAGGAAGGTGTCGTCCTGCCAGATAAACCAGACCGGTCTGGGCTGAGGCGCGAGCTTCGCATCGACGGTCGTCAGCCAGGTCACGTACTGCTTCTCCAGATGCTGCCTGACGGCGCGGCCGAATTTCGAGGTGAAGTCGATCATTTCAGGCTCCCGGTTTCATTCGTTCCGCAACCAGCTCGGCCACATCCTTGACCTGGACCGCCCCGCCCTCTGCGCGGGAGACATCGGTTAGCATGGTCATGCAGAAGGGGCAGCCGACGGCCAGTGTGCCGGCCCCGGTCTCTTTGGCTTCCCTGAAGCGCGCCTCGTTCACGCGTAGGCTGCCGGGTTCCTCCTCCTTCCACATCTGCGCGCCGCCCGCGCCGCAGCAGAAGGACTTGGATTCATTGCGCGGCATCTCAATAACCGTAACCCCGGCGGAGTTCAAGGACTCACGCGGGGCATCGTAAATATTGTTATGTCGCCCCAAATAGCACGGGTCATGGAACGTAACTGTATACTGATCACTGTCTACTGACAACTGTATTTTTCCCGCCCCGACCAGTTCATTGATCAACTGCGTGTGATGGATAACGGTATAGTTCCCGCCGAAGGCTGGATATTCGTTTTGGATCGTGTGCAGGCAGTGCGGGCAGGTGGTCACGATCCGTTTGGGCTTGATCTCGTTCAAAATTTCAACATTTGCCGAAGCCAGGCCGAAGAAGATATCCTCCCGGCCTGCGCGGCGTGCGGAATCGCCGGTGCACTGTTCGTTCTGTCCCAGCACGGCAAAGTTGACGCCCGCCGCGTTCAGGATCTTTGCAAAGGCTTGGGCGGTCTTCTGGGCGCGCGAGTCGGTGGCAGCCGCGCACCCAACCCACCACAAAATATCGGGCTCGGGATTCTTCTCGATCGTGGGCACGTTCAACCCCTCCGCCCATTTCATGCGGTCTGCCTGCGAGACGTTCCAGGGATTGGCGTTGCGCTCCATGCCTTTGAAGGCGTTCTCCAGCTGCTTCGGGAATTTGCTTTCCATCATGGTCAGGTTGCGGCGGATGTCCAGGATATCGCGCATCGGCTCATTACCGACGGGACAAATATCCACGCAGGCGCCGCAGGCTGTGCAGGCCCAGACGGCTTCCTCAGAGATCAGGTTCAGCATCGGCACATCGGTCGCGCCGCCATAGTTGAGGTGGTAACGTTTGTTGATTTCCAGAGCGGCTGGCGAGAGCACCTTGCCCGTGGCATAGGCGGGACAGACTTCCTGGCAGCGGAAGCACATGATGCAGGCATAGGCATCCATGATCTGTTCCCAGCCCAGGTCCTTCATCGTCGCCGCGCCGAACTGCTCGATCGACTGGTCGTCGAGGTTGATGAAGTTCAATTCGCCGATGGATCGTCGTTCGGGCTTCAACGCAAAGTTGATCGGCGCGAAGAATAGATGGATATGTTTCGAATACGGGAAGTAAGGCAGGAATGCCACCACCGCGCCGATCGATACCCAGAACATGGCATGTTCTAATGTTTCTAAAACCGTCGCAGAAAGATGTAAGCTTATTAGGAATCGTGCAAATGCTGAAATAACAGGCTGCCAGGGATCCAAAGGAAGGTCAACGAAAAAATATAATCCGGCACGTGGCAAAGCAAGATATGAACTCTCACCCACCAGCCGGGCCGTGTTGTGGATGAAGATGAATGAGGCAACGATGGCCGAATCGCGCAGGATCCCGAAGCGCGCTTTCGGGTGGAGCAGAGTCGATTGGCGCGTGGTCAGGTTCCCCGGGCGGAGGACGAAGCGCCGGATCGCCAGGGCAACGATCCCCACCAGCAGGGCCGCGCCGGCTACGTCCGCCAGCAGGCGATAGAAGTCCCCAAAAACGCCGGTGTTTTCAAGCAGCTTGAAACCGGTATAGGCATAGATCAGGTCGGCGAGGTTGATCAGAAGAAAGGTGAGAAAACCCCAGCCGACGAGCGCATGCAGGATACTGGGACCCAGGCGAAAGCGGAAAACGGGCTGGAACAAACCCACCTTGACGATCAGATCGCCGATCCGCTTCCAGATGAGCTTCCAATCGGGCATGCCCTGTCCGCTCGCGATGTGGC
>JBAVVF010000443.1:0-14028 GCA_049697155.1 Anaerolineales bacterium | reverse complement strand
GTGTAGCCCAGCATATTTTCCGGCGCGGACAGCCACTCGATCCACTTGAAGGCCGCATCCTGGTTCTTGGAGGCCTTGAAGACGACCAGGTGATCGCCGGCGATGGTGGTGGCGCAGCGCTTGTCTGTTGGGAGCGGTGCCGCGGACCACAATCCGGTCGCATCGGGGAACTCGGTAAGCAGGGTCCCGGCGAACCAGGTGCCGGCCATGTACATGGCGACGTCGCCATTGGCAAACGGTACACGCCCATCCCAGGAGCTTGCGTTCAGCAGATCCTCAGGCGAGTATTTTGCCAGGCTGGTGTAGAAATCAGCGGCTCTCTGGCCTTCGGGACTGTCCCAAACGATATCGTTCGGATTCTCCGGATCGACCTGTTCTCCGCCAGCCTGCCACAGCCAGGGGTAGAAGTAATAAGCTGCCTCGGGCGCAAACACGGCGTAACCATATTTCGAATTATCTTTGTCAGTCAGCTTCTCGGCATATTCCTGGAATTCTTCCCAGCTTGAAGGCGGGTGAGTCGGGTCGAGTCCCACTTCCTCGAAGCGGTCGGTGCGCCAGAACAGACCGGTCGTCTCACCGGCAAACGGCAGTCCATATTGAACTTCGCCTACTTTGGCAGGCTGGAGGAAAGCTTCGACATAGTCGGCTGGGTCGATTATGTTGCTCTTGGCAATATAATCGTCCAGTGCCACCAAACCTTCGTTCTGGGCCAAGGAGCCTGTCATCCAGTCGGAGACGTAGGCCGTGTCGGGCGGGTTGCCGGCCGCGATCTGGGCCAGCAGTTTGTCGAACATTTCCTCTCCAGGTACGGATTGGGCTTCGATGGTGATGTTCGGATGGACCGCCTGGAATTCCTCGATGGTCTGCTTCCAGAAGGGCGTATCGGTATTGATCCACGTGGCCCAGGTCACTGTCACAGGCTCGTCCGGCTCGGGGACCTCAGGACTGTAGTTCTTATCTGCTGCCGGTTCGGTCGGCGCGTCCGTGGGTCCCGCTTCGGGCGCTTCCGTCGCGGTCTCGGCGGGAGGCGGCGGTTCGGTCGCCTGCGGAGTGCAGGAAGCAAACAGCAGTGAAGCCACGACGAGCAATCCTGTGACTGCCCACACTAAAGATTTATCCTTTCGCATTTCTTCCTCCTCGGAATAGAGTGAGATACCCGACATTACGATGTTGTGTCTGCTCGGTTTGGCAAGTCAACAGCATCCGGGACTGTCGGGCTTAATCCAGGTGCTGATGATTCCATGAACTGCTCAAGTTCCCGGCCGGTGGGCATGGAGGGCTGGGCTCCGGGCCGTGTGGCTGTAATCGCCCCGGCCGCGTTCGCGTATCTGACGGCCCGGGACAGACTGTCGCCTCTGGCCAAAGCAACTGCCAGGGCCGCGCTGAAAGCATCGCCGGAGGCAGTTGTATCTACAGGTGTAATTGGGAAAGCAGGGATGTAATCAACCGGTCGACCGCTCTGAACGATACAGGAACCCTTTGCCCCAAGAGTTACAACCAGATTTGGAACACCTAATAAGGAAGCAAGACGTCCAAGTGAATCCTCCCCGACTGCCGTGGGATCCAGTCCTGCCAGGATGGCAGCTTCAGCTTCGTTGGGAGTGAGGGTGTCGACCGCTTTGAGCATTTCAGCGGGTAACTTCTGAGCGGGCGCGGGATTGAGAATTACTCTCACCTTGTGCTGATGGGCAATTTCAACAGCTGCCCGAACTGCATCAAGGGGAATTTCCAATTGCAGCAGCAGACAGTCCGCTTCTTCGATCGCGCTGGTCGCGGCCTGAACATCCGCGGCGGTCAGGCGGCCATTGGCCCCCGGCCCGACCGCAATGATGTTTTCGCCCTTCTGGTTGACCATGATCAGCGCGACCCCGGAATGGGTCTCGGGATCCTGACGGATGAAATCGGTGCGGATGCCTTCCTGGCGATAGGCAGCCACAGACTCGTTTCCAAAAGTGTCTGTTCCGAGACAGGCAACGAACGTGACATTCGCGCCGAGACGGGCCGCCGCCACGGCCTGGTTCGCGCCCTTGCCGCCTCGAACAACGCGGAACGATTCACCCAGCACCGTTTCGCCTTTGGCAGGCAGTTGAGGCATGCTGAGCACGAAATCTGTGTTGGCACTCCCGACCACAACGATCTTAGGAATCATAGGCACCTATGCCTTCCATGATCGGCTGTGTGCTGCGCCGGACGATCAACTCCGGCGGAAGGACGAGCCGGCTGGGGGGACGATCTCTGTGCGCGATTC
Source organism: Anaerolineales bacterium (assembly GCA_049697155.1). Lineage (GTDB taxonomy): Bacteria > Chloroflexota > Anaerolineae > Anaerolineales > Villigracilaceae > Defluviilinea. Next base: position 11,780 of record JBAVVF010000443.1, on the reverse strand, counting down.
GCTCGACGAGCAGGTTGATCGCCTGAGCGCCGATCTCCTTTTTGGGCTGTGCGATGGTCGTCAGGGGAGGATTGGTAAAGTGGGCGAGCTCGAGATCATCGTAGCCAACGACGGCCAGATCACTCGGCACGGAACAATTCGCTTCCGCGGCAGCCCGCAGCACGCCCAGTGCCATCAAATCATTCAAAGCAAAGATGGCGGTTGGACGCGGCTCCATCCTGAGAATGGAGCGCGCAATCTCCAAACCCGACTGCGCATGGTAGTCGCCGCGCACGATCAGGCTTTCGTCGTAGGAAAGTCCTGCCTGCTCGAGTGCTCTGCGATAGCCAATGATACGCTGTGCGCTGGGCGTGATGTTGGATGGGCCGGCGATGCAGGCGATCCGTTTGTGACCGAGTTCAAGTAAATGACGGGTGGCCAGAAATCCCCCGAGTTCATTGTCGGTCAGGACGGCATCCACTTCGACTTTTGGCACGTCGCGATCGATCATCACGACCGGCATATTCTCGCGGAGCAGAAAATCCAGCGAATCGGTCTGGTCGCCCGCCGCGATAAAAATGATCCCGTCGACCTGTTTCTTGCTCAGGACATCCACATAGAACAATTCGCGCTGGGTATCCAGCTCGGTGTTGCACAAAAAGACGCTGTAGCCTTTCTTGAAGGCTTCGTCTTCGATGCTACGGCCGATTTCCGCAAAGAATGGGTTAGCGCTGTCCGGGAGCACCAGGCCGATCGTATTGGTCTTCCCCTGGCGCATGGAGCGCGCCAGCGCATTCGGGCGATAGTTCAAGGCGGTCATCGCCGCCAATACTCGCTCACGGGTTTCCTTGGAAACGACTCTGGTATTGTTTATGACATGCGAAACAGTAGCATAAGAGACCCCCGCGCTTTCGGCCACTTCCCGGATCGTTGTCATCTATGGATTTCCTCGAAAAAATCGGGTATACTGAGGCAGGTAAACGTTTACGCAAACGTTTTTCTGATTATAGCCAAACGTTTAGCCGAAGTCAATCCCTAATTCATTAAGGCTTTCCAGTCGTCCGGATCCCGGGAGTGATACTTGAAAACAAGGAACGGTGCCCACGGCACGTTGGAACACGTAAAGCACCTGGCGGTCCAGATCGGGAGCCGGCCAATCGGGTCAACTGCCAACCTGGCTGCAGCAAGCTACATCCGCGCTGTTTTCCAACAAGCCGGTCTCTCCACCGAAGAACAGGAGTTTCCCTGTCCGGATTGGATCGAGGAGCAGACCTCTCTTGAACTGAACAGCGAGTCCCTGGAAGCCTCCGCGAATACCTTCTCCCCTCCCTGTAATGTCTCTGTGGAAACAATCCCCGTATGTACTCTCGCCGAATTGGAGTCGGCGGCCATTTCGGGCCGGATCCCCGTCTTCTACGGGGACCTGGCCCAGACGGAACTGGCCACGAAGGGCGGGATCTACATCCCGGAGCGCGACCGGAGGATCGTCCAGCTTTTGGAGGAGAGACGACCGGCCGGGATCATCACCATTAATCCGACCCTGCATGCGCGCTGGCGCATTATCGAGGATTTTGATCTCGATCTACCCTCTGTCACCGTCTCAGCCCGCTCGGGGTTGACGCTGCTCAGGCATCCAGGAGCCGTCGTCCAGCTGAAGATTTCCAGCCGCCGATTGCCAAGTCGCTCGGCAAATGTAATCGGCAGGCGGAAGGGCGAGATACCCGAGCGCCTGGTCTTCTGTGGTCATTACGATACCAAGATCGATACGCCGGGCGCCTATGATAATGCAGCCGGCGTGGGAGTCGTGCTGACCCTGGCTGAAATTCTCTCCCAAAAGAAGCTTCGACACACGCTGGAATTTATCGCTTTCAGCGGAGAGGAAGGCGCGGGACTGGGCGATATGGCCTACGCCCGCAGCGCATCCGGAAATGGATTTGGATTCGATCAGGTCAGCGCGGCCATGAATTTCGATGGGGTGGGACCTTTCACCGGCACGAACACGGCAGCCTGCTATGCCGCCTCACAGGTGTTCGAAACACTCCTCGACGAAAAGCTCAAGGACTATCCCGGCATGCTGAAGGTGGAACCCTGGCCGTCCAGCGACCACTATATTTTTTATTCCAACGGGGCACCGAGTCTTGCTTTTACCAGCAAGGGAATCAGAGACATCTATCACACCTCGTCCGATACGTTCGATTGGATCAGCGGCCAAAAGCTGGCTGAAGTCATCCGGCTTGCCCTGGATCTCGTTGAAGTTCTGGACCAAAAGGATCTGTCATGGAGTCGCCCAAAGAAATAATCCTGGGGTTCAGTCCTGTGCTGAGCGGAGGGTAATCCTTTCATGAACTGCTATATCGGCGTTGACCTGGGTGGAACAAACCTGCGTGCCGCGATTGTGGATACTGACACCGGCCAGATCAGCCAGCTTCGCAACGGCCCAACCCTGGCCGCAGAAGGACCGCAGGCCGTCATTGGACGGATCATTCAGCACATCAACGAGCTGGCAAAGGCGGGCGCTGCAGCGAGCTGTGTCATTCGGGGCGTGGGCATCGGCGTTGCCGGGACTCCGGACATCGATACTGGAGTGATCCAAATCCTGCCAAACCTTCCCGGTCAGTGGTCGAATATGCCTCTCCAGGCCATCATCGAGGAGCAGGTGCGACTGCCGGTTGCACTGATCAACGATGTGCGCGCTCTGACCCTGGCGGAGTGGCGATTCGGGGCGGGGCGCGGCGTCGAGACGGTGGCCTGCCTGGCCATTGGAACCGGCATCGGCGGCGGAGTGGTGGTCAACGGGCAGTTCCATCTGGGTATCGGTGGAACGGCCGGCGAGTTCGGCCACCAGGTGGTCGAGATCGATGGGCTGCCCTGCGGCTGTGGGGGAAAGGGCTGTCTGGAACTTTACGCCTCCGGTTCGGCCATGGCGGCCATGGGTGTAAAGGAAGTCATGCACGGGCATACGACCCGGATCGGCGAACTGGTGGACCATGACCTGAACCGCATCACTGCCGAAATCATCGTACAGGCAGCCCAGGAGGGAGACCCGATCGCGCGGGGCATCCTGGAGCGGGTCGGAATGTACCTGGGGATCGCGGTGGGGAATATTCTGGGAGTCATCAGCCCGCAAAGAGTCATCTTTGGCGGGGGGGTGAGCCGGGCGGGCGATTTATTGCTCAAACCGATCGTGCGGACCGTGAACGAGCGTGTCCATGTGATCCCGGTTGATAAGGTGGACTTCGTGTTGGCAGAGCTGGGCAATCATGGCGGTCTGGTCGGGGCCGCGCTTTGGGCAAGGCGCAGATGTGAGGGAGAGTGAGATGCCTTATACAATGATAGGAGATCAGTGCTTGTGAATAATCAGCGAAAGCAAATCGCAATTGGAAGTGATCACGTCGGTTTCCCCTTGAAGGAAGAGATCAAGACGTATCTGAGCGAGCTGGGATACGCGTACCAGGATTTTGGCGCCCACTCATCGGAGCGCACCGATTATCCGCTTTTCGCGCAGGAAGTAACCTCCGCGGTCTGCTCGAACCAGGCGGATCTGGGAATTCTGATCTGTGGGACCGGCGTGGGGATGTCCATTACCGCAAACAAGGTCAGGGGCATCCGCGCCGTCGTCTGCAGTGAACCCTACTCGGCCATGCTCTCGCGCCAGCACAACAACACCAACGTGCTGGCCCTCGGAGCCCGTGTAGTCGGCCTGGAGCTGGCCAGGATGATCGTCAAGGCCTGGCTGGAGGCCGAGTTCGAGGGCGGCCGCCATGCTTCCCGGCTGGACATCATTTCCCGGATCGAGTCCGGCGTGCAGGAGCCTCCCCAAAGTGCAGATCGCACAACGGATGATTTGATCGCTCAAACCCGAATTAAGGTTGCAGACACCGGAAAGCTGGTGTTCGAACGTCATCTTACAGACGCGGCGGGCGGGAACATCAGTGTGCGGGTGGGGGATTCGGTCTGCATCACGCCGCGCTACAGCGGGAGTAAACGCCACTGGCACCTCAAACCAAATCAGGTTCTGGTCAGTGACCTGAGCGGCAACAAGCTCGATGGCGATGGGGACATTTCGCGCGAAGCCAAAGTGCATTACCGTCTGTACCAGGAGTTCCCGGATGCCACCTGCGTGCTGCACTCGCATGCCCGCAATGTGATGGTCTTCGTCGCGGCGGGCAAGCCGATCGAACCCATCCTGGAGGCGACCCTCAAGTTCGACACGATCCCCGTCACGAAAAGGTTTGCTCCTGCTCATTCGGAGAAGCTGGCAGAAGAGATCGTCGAGATGCTGCGCGGCCGGGATGAAGCCATCCGCAAGTATGCGACTGCCGTGATCGCGCCCTGGCACGGATTGTTCGTGGTTGGCAAGGATATCGATGCCTGTTTCGACCTGACCGAAAGGATCGATACGAATGCCTATTGTATTTTGATGGGCCGCCTGCTGGCGGAGGGCGGGGAGGGCAACCCGGAAGCCATCCGCATGAAACTAAGTGAGGCAATCAAGTCCTTTAAATGATCGTCACAGTAACTCCCAACACCGGGATCGATCATACCGTCCAGGTTTCGAGTTTCCAGCTGAACGGCACCCTGCGCTCGACAGATTCCGCCTGGGGTATGGGCGGCAAAGCCACGGATGCTTCGTGGATCCTTGGCAAGCTCGGTGTGCCAACCCGGGCGCTTGGTTTCGCGGCCGGCTCGAACGGCTTGCGGATGGAGGCAATGCTCCGGGCGCGCGGCGTCGAGACGGACTTCGTCTGGGTCGAGGGGGAGACGCGGTTGAACACGGTTGTCGTCGTCCCCGGCCAGGGCCAGTCGACGATCACCTCCCCGGGCCTGAAGGTTTCCCCGGAACATATATCCGAGTTTGCTGATCGGTATGGGAAGGCTCTCGAAGGCGCGTCCTGCGTCGTGATGGGTGGCAGCCTTCCGGATGGCGTGCCCCCGGAGTTCTACGCAGAGGCAATCCTTCGGGCCCATAAGCAGAACGTCCCGGTGATCTTCGATTCTAGCGGCCCGCTGCTGGCGGCCGGACTTCAATCCCGCCCCGCGCTCATCAAACCGAACCTGTCCGAACTGGAGGATTTGCTTGGCTATCGGCCTGCAACCCAGCAGGAAACCCAGCGAGCCGCCGCGAAACTGCAACAGGAGTTTGGCACCGGCGTGATCGTCACGCTGGGTGAAGAGGGGGCCATCGCTGTCTTTAAAGAAGGGTCCTACTTTGTTCAACCCCTGTCTGTGCCTGTGGTGAGCGCCGCAGGTGCAGGGGATGGCGTGCTGGCCGGCATGGCACTTGCCTGCCTGCGCGGCGAATCATTTCAGTACGGACTGCGGCATGGCTTTGCGCTTGCGGGGGCTATCCTGAGAACCCTGGCAACCGCTGATTTTCGAGTCGAAGATTATCAGGAACTGCTGCCTAAGATCTGTATTACCCCGCTGGAATAACTTTTCACTGTTCGCCAAACTTAATCAGCCCGAATTGCAGCGCTGCTCACAATCTCCGGGTCTTCCTCCGGCGATGGACTTTGGGTCCATGCTGCAGTGAGGAACCACTCTCCGGAGGGGGATAATGCACTTGCCCAGCACTTGGAATGCTCGTACAACCCCGCACGCTACCTATCTTTTCTTTGCGAAGCGTGCGGGGTACAATCAGGGCGGTAATTCAGCAGGGGTGACCCGTCCGGGGCATTAAAAAGGATGGTCTTGAAGGGTCATTCCTGTCAGACACAGATGGAGTATCGGGAAAGGATTGAGCATGACCGACTTAAAAAGTTTCGGCGAAAGTATTGTCAGGAATCTTGAGCAGGTGATTGTGGGGAAGGCCCAATCCGTGGAGCTGGTGGTGATTGGTCTGTTGTGCCAGGGACACGTGCTGATCGAAGACGTGCCCGGGGTGGGCAAGACCATGCTGGCGCGCAGTCTGGCCAAGTCGCTGGACTGCACGTTCAACCGCATTCAGTTCACGCCCGACATGCTTCCGAGCGATGTCACGGGCGTTTCGATTTTCAATCAGGAGAACCGCCAGTTCGAGTTCCGGCCCGGACCCATCATGGGCCAGATCGTTCTGGCGGACGAGGTCAACCGTGCCACGCCAAAGACGCAGGCCTCCCTGCTGGAGGCGATGGAGGAGCGCCAGGTCACGGTCGATGGGGTGACGCATCCGCTGCCGAAGCCGTTCATGGTCCTGGCCACCCAGAACCCGATCGAATATGAAGGGACGTTCCCGCTCCCCGAAGCGCAGCTCGACCGCTTCATCCTGCGCGTACGGATGGGCTATCCAAACCCGTCAGATGAGATCAGGGTCCTCAACGAGCAGCAGCTCCGGCACCCGATCGAGGCGCTGAAGTCCGTCGTGAAGGTCAAGGAGCTTCTGAATGCCATCGATGGGATTCGCAAGATCTATGTCTCGCCCGCCATCGAGAAGTACATCATCGACCTGGTGGGGCGCACCCGCCAGAGTGGGGATGTCTACCTCGGCGCGAGCCCGCGCGGCAGCCTGGCGCTCTTTCGCACCGGGCAGGCCCGGGCTGCCCTGCAGGGCCGCGACCACGTCCTGCCGGATGACATCAAAGCCCTGGCCGTCCCCGTACTGGGACATCGCATCATTGTTTCGCCTGCGGCCCGTCTGCGCGAGTTGAGCGCGGACCGCATCGTGCAGGAAATCGTGTACAGCGCCCCGGTGCCTGGAGGTGACTACCAGGCCTCATTGAAGAAGGAAAAGGTCAAGGCCTAGTGACGCCCGGACGCATTTTCGTTTTCCTGATCCTGGCCGTCGGGGCGATCGGCACGGCGGTCGATGGGGGAGTGCTTTACGTGCGGCTTCTTTACCTGGGCGGGCTGCTGGTCGTACTGGCGTGGCTGCTCACCATGCTTTCGCTACGCGGCATCCAGGTGGAAAGGCAGGCCCGTTCCCTGCGGGCCGGTGTGGGGGATATCTTCGAAGAGCATTTCGAGATTTCGAACGTCAGCCGGCTGCCCAAGCTGTGGCTGGAAGTGTCCAACGAGACCACGATCCCGCATGCGACCGGCTCGCGCATCCTGACGTTCCTGCGCGCCAAACAGAAACGCATCTACACCGCCCGGACCTGGCTCACCAACCGCGGCGGATTCGCGCTGGGCCCCACCCGGATCACATCGGGCGATCCTTTCGGCATCTTTCGTGTTTCGAAGAGTTATCCCGCCAGGGATTCCCTGGTGGTCCTGCCGATGCTCTTTCCGGTTGCGGAATTTCTTTCGCCGCCCGGTTTGCTGCCCGGAGGCAAGGCCATCCGGCGCAAGTCGCTCGATATCACACCGCATGCTTCCGGAGTCCGCGAATACGTTCCCGGCGACCCGATGAAGCGCATTCATTGGCCCACCAGCGTCCGGCGCGGTGAGCTGATGGTTAAGGAGTTCGAACAGGATCCACAATCGGAAGTCTGGTTGTTCCTCGATACACATAAGAACGCTCATGTTGCCAGGCAGGGCGAAGGTTACGATCTGCCGCCCATGGACGACCTGCTTCTGCTCCGTCGTCGCAAGGTCAAGCTGCCCCCCTCCACGCTCGAATATTCGATCAGTATCACGGCCTCGCTGGCACATTACTTCATCGCTCAGCGCCGCGCGGTGGGATTTGTGAGTGCTTCGGGGCGCGCGTTCAAGGTGATCCCCGCCGAACGCAGCGAAAGGCAGGAAGCCAAAATCCTCGAGGAGCTGGCCTTCCTGCAGGCCGAGAGCACATATACATTGCCGGGCCTTGTGACCGCGCAGTTCGGGCAACTGCCTCAGGGCAGCAGCGCCATCCTGGTCACGCCGATGGTCTGGCCCGAGCTGCTGCTCGGGGTGGATAGCCTTCAGCGGCGCAATTTGCGGCCCGTCGTGGTCCTGCTGATGTCGCATTCCTTCGGCAATCACACGCGCAATGAAGACCTGGCCAAATCCCTTTCGGAGCGCAACGTGCCCGTCTGCCGCGTCTATTGTGAAGCCGATCTTTCCGAGACTCTCTCGAGTTTCGCGGCCAATACTTTTTCTCAGGATGTATCATGGCGCAAACCCGTGTTATCACACTTGACCTGAACTTTCAGGGACGTCCGAAGGCCATTGCCGCGTATCTGATCCGAGGCGGGGACGAAGTGGTGCTGGTCGAAAGCGGACCCGGCTCGACGCTCCCCGCGCTGGAAGCGGGTCTGGCGCAGGAGGGCTTATCTCCCCGCGACGTGACCCACGTCCTGCTGACGCACATTCACCTCGACCATGCCGGCGCGGCCGGGTGGCTGGCCCGCCAGGGCGCGCAGGTCTACGTGCATCCGGTCGGCGCGCCGCACATGCTCAACCCCGAGAAGCTGATTGCCAGCGCGGCGCGCATCTACGGCGACAAGATGGAGACGCTTTGGGGCGAGTTCCTGCCGGTGCCTGAAGACAAACTCATCATCGCACAGGACGCTGAAGAGATCGTTATCGGAAACATGCGATTCCTGCCGATCAATACCCCGGGGCATGCCGAGCATCATTACGCCTATCTCTTCGAGGATATCTGCTTCACCGGTGACGTGGGCGGCGTGCGCATCCCAGGCTTTCAATACCTGCGCATCCCGATGGTCCCGCCCGAGCTGCACCTGGAGCGCTGGCACGAAAGCATGCAGCGCCTGCGCGGGGAGAAGTTTGCCCGCATCGCGCCGACTCACTTCGGCGTCTTCGACGATCCCGAGTGGCACCTGCGCGCCGTGGAAACCGCCCTCGACGACGCGGTGCACTGGATGGAGGAGGTCATGCCCGCCGATCCTTCCATCGAGGAACTGCGCCGGCTCTTCACCGAGCAGACGCTGGCGGAGAACGAAAGATTGGGTTTGAGCGAAGAGGTGGTCAATGCCTACCAGCTGGCCAATCCGCCCGGCATGAGCGCCGACGGGCTGATGAGGTATTGGAAGAAGGTACGGAACGCAGTGTAATGTGACTGACAATCTATAAGCACTGTTGCATGTGGAGGCTTCTATGAAGGCAAACGTAATCAGGCCAGCGGTTCTGTCTTTTTGGTATTGCCTGCTCCTTGGTCTCCTGACGTTGGGAATACTCCTTGGCGAGATGTGGTCTGAGATTTCCCAACACCTGCTACGGTTAGCCCTTGGATTTTCTGTAGGTTTCGGGTTGGGCGTTGCAGTGTTCCTTATTGAAAAATGGATATATATTCGTCGTCGTTCTCGCGGCAGCGGTACATCACTATATAGGACAACCGTTCTTCCGGTATCAACTTGCCTCCTCTTATTGGCCGTCCCAGCTGTCGCCTCGACAAGTGAACTGGCCTACGTGCTTGCCTTTGCAAGCTCAGTATATCTTCTAACCCTGGCTGTCATTCTTTTTCTAGTACGGAAGAGCCAGGAAATCAACATTTTCTGAACTTTGCAGGGCGGAATGATGCACGTATTGTGAAAACCCTCGCCGAGCAGAACGATCGGTAGAGTTACAATGTTTTAAAGCCAAAATTACAAGGCTTAACGGTGAAGTTAAAATACTTTAACATCCAAATTAAAAGGCTTAACTTCGTGGTTAAGCCTTTTAATCAGGTAACCAAGATTGGCTTAACGTATGATTTCGCAGGCAAAGGGCGACTTCAGTCGCCACTACGCCAAGCCTTATTCCTTTTCCACGCTGACGAGGACAGCCCTCACGACTCGCCGGTAGCGATAGGACCTCGTGTTTGCGTCATACTGCTGGCAGGTGACCAGGGTGATCCAATCCAGTTGTTCATGCTTCGTCAGCCAGTAGGTATTGTTTGAACTCGTCAAAAGGTTGGTGCGGACGGCGTAGGTATATTTCATCCCGCTCAGGTGGATTACGATCGTCTCTCCATAACTTAGCTCCTTCAACCTCGCGAATGGACCCGCCTCACCGTCCGCGGTGTAGCCGTGGGCGGTCAGGACAGTATTCCCTTGCCAGGTGGGATAGGCGGTCCCTTCGAGCCAGCCGACCTGCCAGTTAAGCCAGGTTACATCCCAGCCATCGGGTTTGAGGGGGACGCCGGTGATGCCGGTCTTCAGGTTCAGTCTGGGGATCTCGAGCCAGAGTTCTTCGAGGTCAGTGTAGGCTTTGTCGGCGGGCTGCTCTGGCAAAAGGGTAACCACTCCCGGCGCGAAACCGGTCTGAGGCGGGCGCTTCAGCGAGTCCAGGGCCAGGACGTTGAAGATTACGGATTCGTCCCGGTTGTCGTTCAGTCCATTGCCGGCCAGGTCGACGATGGAGGTCGAGCCGCAGAGGAACAACTGATAGCGGCCATTCGACAGGGGCACGCCGCCGTTGATCTGGAGAGTAGCCACGAACGGACCACTGTCACCATGATTGTCATAGGTCACCGGCCCCGTGAAGATATGCACATCGTCACTGCCGAGCCCAGGGGCACAGGAAACCTTATCGAACACGTCATTGAGTCCCGGCGTGACCAATATATAGTTTGATGAGTTCGTCACATCGTCGCTGTCGGTATTGCCGGCCGGGTTATTGAGATCTTCATCGAATGTGACCTGGATGCTCGAGAAGCGGGCAGTTACCGTGACGCCATTGGTAATCGCACGCCCGTCCGGAAGGGCGATGATACCTGTGTGACGAGGGGCGCGGCGGTCCACGATAAAGGTGCGGACGAAATCCATGCCAATCGGTGCGCCGAGCGCGTCCCGGAGTACGCCATTGACGGCGAGCCTGTATCTGCCATCCGGCAGCGCCGCGCCGCCGTTGATGTTCAATGTCGCGGTCTGCGCGGCGTAGGTAATGCCGTCGATGGGAATGACTGTCGAGCCGTCCCGCATCAGGTTGTAGTTCAAGGTGTTCTGCGTGTCCGCGGCGTTCATGTCCTTGCTGAAGACCACGAGCAGTTGTGTGATCGCGGCGTTGGTATGCTCGTTCTCGACGATCTCTCCGCCGCTGACATCCGTGATCCGTAACACACCCGGCGGAGCCTCGACAACCTGTGTCAGCGCAGGAGAAGTACTGGCGCCAAAGTTTGCATCTCCACCATAGGTCGCGGTGATGTTGTGAGAGCCGGGCGCGAGCGAGGTCGTGCTGAGCATGGCCTGCCCGGCAGCATCCAGTGCACTGATGCCAAGACTCATCCCGTCCGCGAAGAACTCCACCGACCCTGCCGGAGTCCCGACCCCGGGCTCGGTCACTGTGGCCGTAAAGATGACCATTGTCCCATAGCCGGAGGGGGAGGCGCTGGTCCCGACTGTCGTCGCGGTATCGTCATTGACGATGGCGCCGAGACCCTGTCCATCGCTGATCGTCGCGCCGCTGACATTGGTCACGTTAACGAAGAAGCTTTCATCTGATTCAACCTGCAAGTCTCCGTTGACAGGCACATTGAAGGTGTAGGTCGAGCTTCCGGCCGGGATCGTCTGCCCGGCCAGGGAACTGGGCATATAGTCGCCGTCCGCGGTGGTGGCGGAGTTGTCGGCTGTGGCGATGTCGAAGGTCACGCCGCCGGCCGGGGCAGGCGCGGAAAGGGTGAGGGTGAAGGCGAAGTCCGCGGGTCCGCTGTCGCCTTCCCGGCGCGCGACGTCGTCAATCGAAAGAGCGATCTGCGGCGTCAGCGAGAAATCGTCGACGGCCAGCCCGTCGTCATAACTCGATGCATCGTAATCCAGCCAGCGTATCCAGAAAGTCCCTCCGCTTGGGATGTTCAAGCCCGAGATCGTCCCCGAGAGGGTCCTGCGTTCAGCTGGCGCGTTGCCGTTCTTTGGCCCGGTCACTGCTGTATCCGGAGTGACGAAGTCCAGAGCCGGGACGCGGGTCCACGTGCCGCTCGTCAGGCTGGACGCGCTGGTGCTGTACTCGAAGGTGAGCTGGTC